>JALWSL010000338.1 GCA_027080405.1 Planctomycetaceae bacterium | reverse complement strand
AGACCGATTCTCCGTTAACAGGATGCCTGATTGTCAACTGGCAGGCGTGAAGTGCCATCGGGTCGCAGTCAACAGGCAGCGTTTGAAAACTCCCCTGCTGTTGGTCGGGAAGATAGACCGGATCGCCAACAATGGGATACCCCAGGTGCCACAAATGCACGCGGATCTGATTCGTTCTACCTGTGATCGGAATCGCTTCCAGAATCGTCGTTCCATCCACATTTCGTTTCAGCACATTGAACTGCGTCTGCGCAGGCTGGCCGTTGTTTTCGTCAATCGTTCTCGTCCCGACCATTTCAGTTTGCCGAGAAATGGCACAATCGCAGAAATGGTTATTCCACGCTGGCTGTCCATGCACCTTGCAGATATAGGTTTTCTTCACCAGTCCCTGTTCAAACTGCTGCTGCAATTTTTTTGAAATTTCCCGAGAGCCTGAAAACAGGATCAAGCCGGTCGTGTTGGCATCGAGGCGGTGAACGGGCCGCAATTTTTCTTCGGGAAAGGCGAGCTCAAGTATTTTTGTCAGACTGTTTTTATTAAAACGGCCGCAGGGATGTACGGGTAACGGAGCCGGTTTTTCGAAAACGACAAACGATTTCTCCCAGGCGACAATTTTCAGATTCACATTCACAGCCGGTTCGACCGTCTCGGGAATCAACCGTTTCAACTGATGACCAGCCTGCACCGTTTCCGTTGCTTTCATTTCCCCGGCCCGGTCATGAATCAAGCCCGCCCGACAAACGCGTTCCCATTCCGGGCGGGGCACATGCGGATGGTAATCGCAGACAAAATCGATCAACCGCCAGCCCGCGTATTTCCCGGGAACATTCAGAGGCCGTTCATTCGTGTAAGCGATACTGCCCGGTAACGGATCAGCGACCTCCTGAATGATCTGTTCTCGCTGGGCAATAGTCAACATTTTCAACTTATGGCTGGTCGTCTGGCTGATCGCCATCAATCGGTATTCAGTCTGGAGGAAAACAGAAACGCTTCGCTGCAGCCAGACCGCTTTGATAGCTGCAGAGCGTCAATCACATCGCTATTTCAATTCCTTTCGATTCTGCAATCAGATGGATTTTCTCGCCGATATGCTTGAAGATGACCGGCAGATAGACGATCCCTGAATAATGATTCACGGGCATCAGAATGTGATGTTCCCTGGCAAGCCCGGCTGTGTGGGCCAGCAGAATCGCATTTTTAAGCGGTACGACGGTGTCGTATTTTCCGGAATAGAGCCAGACACGAGAGGCTTTCATCCGCGAGGCAAAATTGAGCGGCTCAATCTTATCGATGATCTTTTTCAACTGGTCATCATCAATGCCCGCTTCTCTCGTTTTTTCGAGAACCTTCTCGGCATCTCTTTTGCCATGCATGAGAATATCGTAGAGGTCTCCTCCGGCGAGCATCAGGAAAACACCGTCGTAGCCGTCATCCAGCCCGGCAACTGTCGCGGAAACGAACCCGCCCAAGCTGGTTCCCTGCAGAACAATCAGCCGTTCATCAACCATCGGCAAGGCCGCAACCGCATCCCGGGCTCTGCGAACATCGCTGATCGCCTGATGAAACAGAGTGACCAGTTCCGAAACATCCTGCCGCTGTTTCGCTTTCCTTTTCCCGTAACCGGGCATGTGCAACAGAAACGTGTGGAAGTGCTGCTTTTTGAGAGTTTTCGCGAAAATCTGACCAACGGTCATCCCGCTTCCCGATTCATGCACGACGACGATCGCCGGAGCTTTGATCATTTCACCTGCTTCATTCCTTGCTGCATACCACTCCATCGTGACGGTGTCATCCCCGCCATTGTTGGATTTCACCGGCGATGGAAATGTCACCAGAAAATCACCGCGATTTTTGTACGGCTGATGGAGTTCGACCTCAAACCTCTGCTTCGGCCAGGCAAGACCATCGAGATATTTTTTGACGGCTTGATCGCTCTTCCCGTTTTTCAAACTGGTATCAAGCGAATCAACCGCCTGGAACTTTTGTCCAACCGCGGGTGCTGAATTGTTGAGATCTTTCAAAACAGCAGCTTGTGCAGCCATGGAAACCGTTGCCATCAGGCACGATGCTGTCACCAATAACAGAACCGATCTGGTGAAAGACCTGTTGTTGCCCCTGTTTTTCCGCGCCCTGTTTCTCTGCGTCATCAATTCATTCCTCTCGAATTCGTCAATCCGGCAACACCTTCGCATTCTGAACAGAGCCGGGGTCGCTCCAAGTTTAATCAACCGATCTTCATTTCTCAAACAGTGAAACGATGAAATCGACAACCGTGACATCAACTTGTCCGCCCCCTGTCGGTCTGCGATGCTGCACGATACGGCGGGGCGAACGGGAAAAGCAGGGTCGTTGTAATGCACCAAAAGTATAATGCCTTTCAAAGGTGCATCTTGACGCACTACAGCTATTTCTTCGAGACAGATATTTTGCCCGCCGATTTCTGATTAACCGGAATGCTGATAATCAGGCCGGCAAACTTCGGTTTTTTCGATTGTGTTTTGAACAGTCCGCCGTGGCAGCCAACACAGTTACTGTTCAGCGGAACGGCTGCGGCCCGTCGGTAGTAACCGTCAGCGACAGCCTCATACGCACCTTTTCCTTTGGCGATTTCTTTGGCAGCCGTTTTCTCAAATTCCGTTTTGGGACGATGGCCAATACTCATCGCCTTCATGTTGACGGAAATCCAGTTCGCTTCCGAATTCGTGTCCCCCTTCACATTCTCGAAGACATCTTCCATTGCACGGGCAGGTACAACAGCCCGCTCGCCATGGAAATAGTGATCGTGCATAATTTCCAGCGTCGCCAGGTAGATCTTCTGCATCAGCTTCGCCTTCTCCCGGGCCGATTCCACCGAAATCGGCTTCTTTTCAAGGGACGAGGGCACTTTTTCCGACTCCCCAGCCGATGCCACTGACGACACCACAGTCAGGCTCACTGACAGTCCACATATCAGGAAGAGTATCGCTGGTATTGAAATCCGTTTCCCGTTCGAGCTGCGAATGTTGTCCATGTTCCGAAAGTTGTTCATATTCGTCGTGTTGTTCCCGTTCGCCTTGTTCACGCTGTCGATGCTTATCTTGTTCATATCGCGCATAATTTGCCCCTTTATGTCCAATTTTAGTTTGGGAGTCGTTTATAACATGCAAACCCTTGAATTGTAACTATTCTTACTGAATCCGGACCGATTTTGCGAAAAAATGTTGGGCAGAACCGAACGCGAATATTCCCGGGGAATTGCCCGGATTTGGGCTTCTCGCCTTGTTGAAAGTGCTTGTTGAAGGTGCTTGTTGAAAGAACGCCGAAGTTCCACCTGGATTACCACTTGATCCCGATTATTACTTTGAGCCAGTGGTGAGAAGTTGGCCCCTGCGTTCATCAATTCGGCAACTCAGCGATGTCCGGAGAACTGTCGGAATACTGTCACAACACGAAAATGCTCTGTAAGCTCCGCATTTTCTCGTCCTTTGTGCCGGTTAACGAATTTATTTCCGTCGATCTCTCCAGCCGTGCTGAAAATGTCGCACTCTGCCTTGTGCTGTGAACACAAAAAGTTTACCAACGGTGGCCATACTCAACATTGTAACAAAGACAGATACTGGTTTGTCATTCAAATGAGAGAGGCTGTCTTGATCGGGTTGGGCGGCGGAAGTAACCTTGAAGCCCTTGAGGGAATGCGACTTTGAGATACTGTTTTTTTCAGGTTGGCAATTGTATTTCACAAAAATGAAGGAGAGCCTCCGGCGAACCCGACATGTCTGCTGAACCACTCACTCTGGCAACCAAACCGAGCAAAATTGACCTGTCCGCTTCTGATTTGCTGGCACTCAAACGAGGAATGCACTGTACGATGTATCATTACCTGGGAGCACACCGTTGTGAGCAAGATGGTGTTTTCGGAACCCGCTTTGCAGTCTGGGCACCAAATGCGAGGAGAGTCAGTGTGATCTGCGACCTCAACAACTGGACCCCCGGACAAAACGATTTGTGCAGCAGCAACGAAGGGATCTGGTCCGGTTTCGTTCCCGGAGTTGATAACGGCCACGTTTACAAATATGCCGTCGAAACACAGGACGGGCACGTGCTGGAAAAATCGGACCCGGTCGCCTTCTTCATGGAAAGTGCCCCGAACACCGCTTCCATTGTTTACGATATCGATCGCTATCAGTGGAACGATCATGATTGGCTCGAACGCCGCAGGAACACCGACTGGTTTTCAGAACCGATTTCCATCTACGAGTTGCATCTCGGCTCCTGGAAACGCCCCAAAGATGGGCGAAAATACTTCACCTATCGCGAATTGGCCGACGCCCTTCTCGAATATGTCCACGAAATGGGCTACACACATATTGAACTGATGCCAATTACGGAACATCCTTTTGATGGATCATGGGGATATCAGACAACAGGCTATTTTGCGCCGACAAGCCGGTTTGGCCCTCCGGACGATTTCAAATACTTTATCGATAAATTCCATCAGGCTGGAATTGGAGTCATCATCGACTGGGTTCCCGCCCACTTTCCGACCGATCCGCATTCGCTGGGGAAATTTGATGGAACAAGTTTGTACGAACACGCCGATCCCCGGCAGGGTTTTCACCCCGATTGGAACACCTATATTTTCAACTTCGGTAGAAACGAAGTCCGTGATTTTCTGCTCTCCAGTGCGCGGTTCTGGGTCGACAAATATCATGTCGATGGAATCCGTGTCGATGCGGTTGCCTCGATGTTGTACCTCGATTATTCCCGTAATGAAGGAGAGTGGATCCCGAATCGATTCGGCGGTCGCGAAAATCTGGAAGCGATCCAGTTTCTGAAAGACATGAACACCGTCCTGCATGGCGAGTTTCCCGGCATCCTGACATTCGCCGAGGAATCAACGGACTGGGGGGGAGTCTCCAAGCCTGTTTACGATGGCGGTCTCGGCTTCAGTATGAAGTGGGACATGGGGTGGATGAACGATACGTTGACCTACCTGCATCGTGATCCGATCTACCGGAAATATCATCAAAATGCCCTTTCATTCCGGATGATCTACGCTTTTACAGAGAACTTTCTGCTGCCGCTTTCGCATGATGAAGTTGTGCATGGAAAGAAATCGCTTGTTGCCCAGATGCCCGGTGATTATTGGCAGCAATTCGCAAACGTGCGGCTTCTTTACGGTTATCAATACTGCATGCCCGGCAAGAAACTGCTGTTCATGGGAAGCGAATTGGCCCAGTGGCACGAATGGAATCACGATGCCGAACTCGATTGGGCGTTGATCGGCAATTTTCATCATGACGGCGTGCGCAATTTCATTGGAGACCTCAACCGGGCATTACGGGAATTCCCCGCGCTGCACGAAATCGATTTTTCCCATGAAGGGTTTTCCTGGATTCACGCAGACGATGCAGAAAACAGCACCTACGCCTTTTGTCGTATCGCAAAAAACAACGCGGAAACGCTGGTCTGTATTTTCAATTTCACGCCGGTCCCTCACGAACAGTACCGGTTGGGAGTTCCCTATCCCGGTTTCTATCGGGAGGTTGTCAATAGCGATGCTGCAATCTATGGAGGGACAAACGTGGGCAACGCCGGCGGGGTCACCAGCGTTGCAGAACCGATGCACGGTCGCGAACAAAGTATCGAAGTGGTTCTGCCTCCGCTGGGGATGCTGATTTTACGGTACGAAGGTGAAACAGCCCCGTAACTTTCTGCTTTCATTGTCTCTTTCACGGCCTCGTCCTTCCGCTGTGCTGTCATGTCGGTACTTAAAGTGATATGATGCGGATACTGGCGAATCCGTTTCCGGGGAGGTTCGCTGCTTCTGTAACGAACCTGTTGTAATAGACCGAACGACTCCTGAGAGACCGGGCGATACGGTGAATGCGAAACAACTCCTGCTTGATGTTCATGATCTGACTGTCGCCTATCGACACCGGCCTGTGTTGTGGAATGTCGATTTTCAGATTGTCGAACCGCAACTGCTCGGAATTGTCGGCCCGAATGGAGCCGGGAAAAGTACGCTGCTAAAAGCGATGCTGGAACTGATCCCGATCCTCTCCGGAAATGTTTCCATACTGGGGAAATCGGTCAGTCAGGTTCGTGGACGGATCGGCTATGTCCCGCAGAGAGAAAGTGTCGACTGGAACTTTCCGATTTCTGTTCGTGAAACGGTACTGATGGGAACGTATGGCCGCCTCGGCTGGTTCAGGCGCCCCGG
>JALWSL010000337.1 GCA_027080405.1 Planctomycetaceae bacterium | reverse complement strand
CTACTGGGATAATCTTTGCATTCCATGCTACGGCTCCTTCTTCCTTGGTTGAAAGTCATACGAAAAGGGAGTCGTAGCAAATTTTCATAATTCAGGCAATTTTAAAACACCTTCTGAAGCAAAAACAAACGGACGAAAAACAACAGAACGTGGTCACGACCCGACCAGAGTTTACCTGCTGTGATACAATTCCAGACGGTTGAGGTATTCTTCCAAACGGGAAGAAAGCCGGTTCTTCTGCTGCAGAGAGGACTGGTCGGCATCGGGAGGAATGTTCATATATTTATCAAAACAGCCGATCGCGCTGAGCAGTAAATTGCTCTGGTCGAAAACAGTGATCATCCTGCATTCTGTCTGATCGAGGGGACGGACCGTGCGATAAATGGCAATCGCTTCGTTCCATTTGCTCCAGTCATTTCCCGCGACACTGCCGAGTAGTCTGGTAAGGTCTGTGAGAACTGAATCGCAACTGAACGCAGCCGGGTCAATCATGCCCGTTACCTCATCTCCCGTAAACAAGACATGCTCCCGCCAAAGGTCTTTGAACACGGGCTGCAAAGAGACACATTGACGGGAAGCCGACTTCAATTCTTCCCAATGCGATACAGCCTGAGTTCGGAAAACAGACTGCAAACGCTGTTGAAAATTCCTGCTCTGTTCTGAAAGTGGTCGGCCGGCAAATTCGACGCGAATGCCTGCTTTGAGGTGATGTTCCATTTTTTTGAGGCGATGTTTCAGACTTGCAGATTGCCCCACGTGAGCAGGGCGCAGCCATGAAGAATGCTCCTGTCTCGGCGTATGATTCGCCGCTGCAAGATGCAGACGTGCCAATGCCAGCATCATGTTTTCCATTTTTTTTTCAGAAGAAGATATTTCTGTGCTGGGCTGGCCCGGCAGCCACGGTTCAATGTGAATCATTCTGCCCGTAGAAGAAATAGTGGCGACGGTGCCATCTTCCTTTCTGACCGCAGGAGAAACATAAGTGATGCCCTGTTGATGCAGATCTTCCAGAAGTCGTGTCAAGGCTTCGAGTTTGGGTATGGATCGTTCAAAGACAGGCCAGATTCGCAAAGCATATTTCCGAGCCCCAGGGCTGAACCGGTAAACAAGTGCACCACTGAACCCGGGGGAAACGGGCTCCAATAGCGACTGCTCGGACTGGAAAGTTGGGCCATATAATCCGATTATGCGACGTAATTCCTGATCCGATTGTAGTGACAGCATGGTTTAATCATTGACATAACGGTTTTATCGGGTGTACAAGGATAGTATAAGTATTGTGAGTAGTAACGGGTGATCGTTCAAGCTCTCGAGTTTTGAAGTGAACTGCGTCGGAATGATTCGCGCATCCTGAATTATTGTAGAAAACCAGGCTCTTTCAGGAGGAAAGTGAGTGGCAGGTCCATCCGGGTATTGGTTTTTTGGAGAAGATTTCTCATGAAAAAGAGCTTTCGATGTTTTGTGCTGGCCTGTGCGGGGGTCAGCGTTGTTTTGGGGTCTGTCAACTCTTCCGAGGCCGGTATTATCCCTTGGGCTTACGATGTGATTTTTGGGCCGGTCGGTTCTGTTCGCAGCAGAACTGGTCGCTTTCTGGCCTATCGCCCGTTTCGAGCCCGTCGCTACGGAGCCTATTACGGGGGCGTGGGCTACTATCCGGGAACAGTCTGTCAACCAGCATGTGACACCGGATGTAGCACAGGATACGGCGGACTCCAGCAGTATCAGGCCGGTTATTATCCCGTTTACGGCAGTTACTACGGTTTATCGAGTTGCAATAACTGTTACACCGGCTGCAACAGTTGCTTGCAGGGTTGTGCGACCGGTAACTGTTCATCCGGGACAACTCCGGCAACCGGAACGACCCCGACTCCGGCGACCAGTACTCCAACCCCCACCCCAACAACAACTTTCAAAAGTACGACTCCTGAAATCAAACCGGAAGCAACCAACAGTTCGAGTACGGGAAGCGATTCAAACAGCAATTACGACGAGAAGAAAAATTCCTCCGATTTGTTCTCTCTGCCCAAGCGACCTTCGGTAGAAGAAACAAAGCCGGAAAAAAAGACGGATGCCCCCGCATTCGAGGGTTTCGGGCCGCCTCCAGTGAGCAAAAAAACCGAAGCGAAAAAAGTCCCTACCACACCGCTGCTGCCCGTTGAACAGCGAAAGCCTGCTCCGACGGAGATTGAGGAGAACGGCGGGGTCAAGGTTCCATCGCTGCAACTGGTTCCTGCTCCAATTGAAATTGATAATGGGAAAGTCACGTTTATACAGGCACCACAGCGGACGCGAATTGCGCGAACGGCACATTTTCACGTCCCGCAGGTTGCCCGCTACGTTCCATCTGTCGATGACAGTTTGATTCCACCATTGCCAACTCCTGTGCATTTGGCTGGAAAGTGAGCCCACTTTCTCCGATAAATCCCGCCCTGTCGATCTGAAAGAGTTGGCAGGGCGTTTTTGTTTTCCTCAACTTTATTTTCCTGAACGAAATCACTGGTTCAGGCCAGTCACAAATCTGGAGTTTGACTGTTCCAGATAATGTTCCAGATAGTACACCAGTTAAAAAGAAAGCATTACCAATGACGGATCCTATTTTAAGATCAAAAGAGGACTATGAAGAAATTCTCTCACATATCAGTAACCCGGATTCTCCTGTCGGCATTGATGCTGTCATGACTCATGCGATCATCATCGGTTATCTGCAGGATATTTCCAAACGACTGGAACAGATCGAAACGGCGTTGAAACAGGACTGACTTGACCGAACCGAATGCGTGACAACATCTGCAAACAGGGGTTCGACTGTCACCGCGGAATTGCTGCCTCTTTGCCAGATCTGGTGAAGTTCGATACAATATTCCAACTCACAGCCCGAATAATTTTCCGCATTGTTGTATCATGAATCTCAATCGAGCGATCGAACAGACATTGCAGTCGTGGAAGAAAGCAGGCCTGCAGGATCTCCCCCATTCTGCCGGAGAGTCCCTATTGGTAAAACTTGTCGAGCGGAGCATCGGTTCCGAATCTCCTTCCCCGCCGGATAACACAGTGGCTATTCAGGAAGTGACTGTCCCTCCCCCGAGCGGACAGGAAGAACGACACGAAGAGAAGGCAGGTGTGACGGAGATGAATTTGAAGGAACGCAAAGACCGTTTGCTTCAGTTGAGCGAACAGGTAGCCGCGTGTCGCAAATGTCCGGAACTGGCGGCCGGACGGACACAGACGGTTTTTGGCGTGGGCAACCCACGGGCGAAGGTCATGTTTATCGGTGAGGCTCCCGGAGCGGATGAGGACAAGCAGGGAGAACCGTTTGTTGGACGGGCAGGCAAGTTGCTCAATACGATTATCGAGGCGTGTGGCTGGAAACGGGAAGAGCTTTACATCTGCAATATTTTACGTTGCCGACCTCCCGGAAACAGAAATCCCACTCCTCTTGAAGCGGCGAACTGTCGGGACTTTCTCGATGGACAAATCGAGATTGTCAATCCCCGATATATTGTCTGTTGGGGAACAATCGCTGCACAGAACCTGTTGAATGAATCAACCCCCATCGGCCGAATGCGTGGCAAATTCTACGAGTACGCCGGAGCCAAAGTCCTGTGCACCTATCATCCTTCTTACCTGCTTCGAAACCCGCCGGCCAAGAAATACGTCTGGGAAGACCTGAAAATCCTGCTTCGTGAAATGGGAATCGACCCGGATGAAATTGTCCGGAAAAAAAAGGCTTCCAGATAAAAAAGAAGACGGAACTGACAAGACCGACAGGGAATGGGGAAATGAATACTCCCCGTGATTAAAATGAACCTGTCCTTTCGGGACAGCGCTGTTTTTTCAGAAACTGTGGAGTCGGGATCTGCTTTCTCTTTTCACTCCCGTCGTTCCCTTTCCCCTGCAAGGAACGCAGGGAGAGCCAACGCAAAACGTCACGCCTGAGAAGTTGACCGACCAGAATCCCCCGGTCTGTTACAGCGATGCTATCATGGCACGCCTCGCGGAACAGAGGGGCGACTTCAGCCATTTCGGAACAGGCATCGCATGAAACGATGTGGCTGCTCATGATTTGCCCGACCGTATGCGATTTGTTCTCGGCATTGATAAGCGATTTGACCAAAGAGAACCCGGGAACCAACCCGACCAGATGCTGCTGTTCATCGACAACGTACACTCTGTCTGCCTGTCGATACAAAACGAGAGAGACAGCAAACTCGATAGAAATATTTTCAGTCACTTTCAGAATATCACTGTCGAGAAACTCTTGAACAGTATTCTGCATGAAAGCCAGCCTTTGACAGAAGATCGATTCTATACCGAATGCATCATTTCTTTTGGCCCTGCAAGCTATTTTCGGCCGATGCAAGTCGCGTTCTGATCATTCTCTGTCACTGAAGCGCCGAGAGCGTACTTCAGCCCTGATTGATGCCGGTTGTAATGATTGTATCAATTGCGCATCAGGACAGAAAAAGGAACGCGTTCTTCCCTGTAATGCGGAACCCTGCGCCCCTGAAACTTACGCCCCTGAAACTTGTACCGCGCAAACCTGGGCCGCGAAAAAACGAGCCTTCAATTCATCAGAACAGATCGATTTACCCGACTTCCCGTTTCGGGTTTTCGTTTTCGTCTAACAATTCGGAATTGTGCTCCTGCCCGTTATCTCCCGGTTTGTGATGACTGACGAGTTGTTGGGCGCGTTGACGTGTTCTCTCCAACGTCTGGTATTCGAGAACACTGTCAGTTTCAACCTCTTGCGAGGCAACAGGTTGTATCCGCTGTGGCAATCGGACAGTAAAGACGCTTCCTTTTCCAAATTCACTTTCGAGCGTCACCTCCCCTCCGAGGAGTTTACTCAGTTCCATCACGATGGAAAGTCCCAAACCGGTTCCCTCATATTCACGGGTCAACAAAGTTTCCTGTCCGGGAATGGTGCTGGCCTGTCTGAACTTTTCGAAGATGCGTTCCTGATCAGCCAACGGGATCCCGATTCCCGTATCAGCAACACTGATCTGGACGTAATCGGGAGTCTGCTTGTGATCGGGCAGACAAACCGGTGTGGTTTCGACGCGCACACGCCCACCATCGGGAGTAAACTTGACCGCGTTTGAAAGCAGATTCGTCAAAATCTGCTGTATCTTTCCCATATCCTGATAGAGCGGAGGAATGTCCTCAGAGGTGCTCCAGGTCAATTCGATATTTTTCCGGTCCGCCAACGGTGCAATTCTGCCACAAAGCTCCTCGATCAATTCGGCAATCGAAAATTCAACGGGATGAATCTCCATTTTGCCACTTTCGATTTTCGCCAAATCGAGAATGTCATTGATCATGGCCAACAATAACTGACCGGAAGTCGAGATATTGCTTATGTACCGTTTCTGGTTTGCATTGAGATTTTCCGCTGAACAAAGAACCTCACTGAAACCAAGAATGCTGTTCAGTGGAGTGCGTAATTCGTGGCTCATGGTCGCCAGAAATTCATTCTTCAACTTGTTCATTTCAAACAGCGACAGGTTTGCCCGGGCCAGTTCGTCAACTTTGGAATCGAGATTGCTGTTCGCCTGCTTCAGCTCTTCCTGTACCGTCACCAGATGGCGCAGCATGCGGTTGAAGGCATGGCTCAGTTCTTCGAATTCATCACCGGTTTGGATTTTCGCTCGCAAATCGAGGGAACCTTTCGCAATTTCATCGCTGACCTCTTTCAAATGAAGAACCGGTTTGACGATCACATAACGCACAATCGCATAAGCCGCAACCATCGCCAGGAAGGAGGTCACCAGCGCCATCGCGAGCAGAATCGCATTGTTGTTCGCCAGGCGATTTCGGATTTTTTCCAGAGGGAGAGTGATTTTCACCATTCCAATCACATCACCTATCCGGGCATTGGTTTTTGAATGATAGTGACAGGAAAGGCAGGACTTCGTGGCATGAACCGCTGCGTAATAGCGGTATTCTTTTTCCTCCGGAAGATGAAGAATGACCTCTTGTTCTCCGTTGCGGATTTTGGGAAGTACCTGATCGTCAAAAAAATCGCTTGTGCGAAATTCGGAATCTGCCACCGGATCCGGCTTGAGCAATCGCCAACGATAATTTTTGAACTCGTCCGGCTTCAGGGTACTTGCCATATTCTTGATCACTGGCGTGTATCGCTTATCGACATCGACCGCGTCAAGGTGTTTCTCCATGATGATCGGAGCGACCAGCAGCTGGGCGG
>JALWSL010000336.1 GCA_027080405.1 Planctomycetaceae bacterium | reverse complement strand
TGATTTCGGTGCAAAAACGATATGTGGCAGACCCGGCGAATTGTCGGGAGACGATGGCGTTGATATCGTGCTCGAACAGCCGTCCGGTCCGGAGTTCATCGTTTCGAAACTGATCCGCTTTTTCCTTTTTGATGAACCGGCTGCTCCCGCCTCTCTGGTGAAACCGTTGGCCAGACAGTTGCGGGACGGTAATTGGCAGGTCGGGCCGGTCATTGAAACGATGCTCTCCAGCAATCTTTTTTATTCTGACATGGTGATGGCACGGAAGATTCGTTCTCCCGTCGAATTCGGTCTTTCCGTTTTACGAACACTGGAAGGAACGACCAATCTTCTGGAACTGACCAATGATCTGAACGATTTGGGACAACGGCTTTTCTACCCACCCAATGTAAAGGGTTGGGATGGAGGGAGAGCCTGGATCAATTCATCAACGATGCTCGCCCGTGCCAATCTTGTCCGGAGAATGCTGGATCGGAAGCAGACACGTTTCGCTGGGGCCGGTCTGGCCGATTACTGCGACAGATATCAGCTGAAAAACCCGACGCAGATTGTCGACTGGTCGCAGCAAATGCTGCTGGCTGTGGAAATGCCACGTGATGTGCGTCGATCAATCGAGCGGATAATTGAATCAGGTAAGCAGGATCGGGAACAGCGATTGAGAAACGCGCTGCACATGATCTGCACGTTACCTGAGTATCAATTGGCCTGATTCAACCTGTTACCTTTTACGATGAATGGAAATAGAGATGACACTTTCAAGACGGGATTTTGTCAACCTGACGGCGACGGGATCGGTCGTGTTCGGTTTTGGCGGGACTGCTCCCCGGTTTCTTGCCCATGCTGCAAAGAAAGCGAAATCACAGGAAAATGTACTGGTTGTTGTTCAACTCTCTGGAGGGAACGATGGCCTCAACACCGTAATTCCGTTCGATAACGACGACTACAGGAAGGCCCGTCCCAGCCTGGCGATCAATCGGAAAGAAGTTCATAAAATTGATGATGAACTTGCCTTTCACCCGGTGTTGAAGGGGTTTTCGGAACTGTATCAGCAGGGGCAACTGGCGGTTGTGCAGGGGGTTGGCTATCCCAATCCGAATCGCTCCCATTTTGAATCGATGGATTTCTGGCACACCTGTGTTCGCAAGAATGAAACGAGGGATTCAGGCTGGCTGGGACGCACTGTTGATGAACTGGAAAAAGGTCAAGCGATCGATATTGCCGCTCTGCATCTGGGAGAGGAGAAGCAGCCCTTGGCACTTCTGTCCCGTACTTATCGTGTCCCTTCAGTACGGTCTCTCGAACAGTTCCGTCTGAATCTTTCCCGGCAGGAATCGCTGGGGGAAATTCGGAGGTTAATTGAATCCAGACGAAAACAGACGAATGCTCTGCTGGAATTTGTGCAGGCCAGTGCAGGAACAGCCATCGACGTCAGTAAAGAGTTTGAGCAGAAGGGGAAATCGTATCAGCCGAAAGTCGGTTATCCGGCCACTGCATTGGGGGAAAAACTGAAGACCGTTGCCCAGTTGATCCAGTCTGGTCTTCAAACCAGAATCTATTATGTCGAACTGGCCGGGTTTGACACGCATTCCCAACAGGCGGGAGCGCACAATTCATTGCTTCGTCAATTGGGAGATGCGGTTTTCGCGTTCCAGTCCGACATGGTGGGGCAGGGGCAAGGCGATCGAGTGCTGACAGTCTGCTTCAGTGAATTTGGCAGACGTGTCGCGGAAAATGCGAGTAAGGGAACCGATCACGGGACAGCGGCTCCGATGTTTCTGGTAGGAGATCGGGTAAAGGCGGGGCTTATCGGGAAACATCCTTCTTTGAAGGATCTGGATGAAGGCGATCTGAAATTCCATACTGATTTCAGGAGGGTCTACGCAGCCATTCTTGAAAACTGGCTCCAGTGTAATAGCAAGGAAATTTTGGGAGGCCGGTTCAGTCCGCTATCCGTTCTGGATGTCTGAACTGTCCAGGCGAGGCCTGAGCCCGGATTATTCATCATGACGAGAACGAAATCGGCCAGACACCGTAAGCGGCAACGGTGTAAGCCGTCGCGAGAGGCAACGGAATGATTCACAAAGAAGCAGCCTCTTCATATCAGACTCTGAGTGTGTCGCCTGTTCGATTTGACTGTTTTCAGGATTGCGAGTACGATTCCCGAGGGAGGGGGGGCGCGATACATAAACGAACGTTTTTTCTGTTTTGCGCCGATTTCCGCAAGATCCGGTCTGCTGGTGAGTGAGTAGTTCGTGTCCATCAGATGATCCGGGTGAGTTTGGAGTGGTCGAATTGGTACTTCCTGAAAGAATTCCTGAACGATGGCTGCGATATCTATTCCTTGTCCCCAATGCCAGGCAAAGCTGAAGTTGAAGGATGGTAGCCTGTTGGGGAAAACCGGAAAGTGCCCCAAGTGCGGGCACCGTTTTGTTCTTCAGAAACCGGCTGGCAAACCGGTGGTAGGGCTTGAGCCGAAATTGATTCCGGATGACGAACCTTCTCCGTCCCCGCCGGTCAGCAGTGAGTCCTCGGTCAGCAGTGAATCAGAGAATCCGCTTTCCTTTCTGGAGAAAGAAAGCGATTCGGCTGCACCTGTTTTTTCCGAAATTGCAAGTGATCCGCCAATACCCGTTTACACCAGGAAACGTGAGGCAAGCAAAAAGACCACACTCATCGTCACTTTTCTGCTACTGACTGTCGCGGTCGGGGGAGTCGGTTACTTCTATTCGCAGGGTGGGAAAATCAAAGTCGTTTCGGATGAGGAAACAGGGCGGAATGCTGCGGTCGAAAAAGTGGCTGAGAAACAGGTTGTTCCGCTAAAACGGAAACAGGTCAAACCTGAAAAATACAGTGTCCTTCAGGCGAAGAACCCGACTTCCGGCAAACCGATCCGATTGCTCAACATGCCTGCGGGGGTCCGGCTTGTTGTCAATCTGCATCCTCGAAAGCTGTTTGGTGACCAACTGCAGTACGCCGAGTTTCGCGCTTCCCTGGGACCGTTGGGAAGTTGGCTGGAAACACAGATACGCGATCTGTCCAAGCAGGAAGATCCAGCCGTTATCGAGGAAATGCTGATCGGAATTATTTTAGGGCCGACGGGGACACCCCCGGAAGTTGCGGCTGTGATCCATTTTGCCCGGGAGCAGAAACGATCCGACCTGCTGACGACCTATGACGGAACGCCGCACACCGAGTTCAGTACCGACCTGAAAATCGATCAGGGGCGTGCCTATCATATTGTCGATAACAGGACAGTCGCGGTTTGCCCGGCTGTCTACGTGAAGGATCTGCTTGAATTCGAAAAAACTCCTGCCATTACGGGGGATAATATCCAGGGGATACTTGAATCGACTGATCGGGATCGTTTTATCACCGTCGTATTCGATCCGGCGGATATCCATCAGCACGTGGAATCGCTCTTCCCGGAAACGGCCAGAACCGTCGTCGAAAAAGGCTTGCGATGGCTCGGCGAGGATGTCTGGTCGGTCGCCTGGAGTCTCCATGTGGAGGATGATTTTTATGCCGAGTTGACTGTACGGGGCATGAATGATGTTGGGCCGACGAGCTTGAGCCGCAGGTATCGCGAACGGCTCGATGCCCTTCCTGAAATGTTATTGACGACAATCCGGAAAATGGAGCCGAGACGATCGGGATACCGAAAAATCATTGGACGTTTTCCAGCCATGATGAAAGTTGTCGCCATGACGACAGCGGTCGCTGTTGATGGCCGATTCGTCCGTATGGGGACTCTACTCCCGTTGAAAGCCGGCCCGAACCTGGCCCTGGGGACGCTATTGGCCTGGGATGAATCGACCCGCACCGATTTCAGCGTCAAGGCTGTTGCCCAAACAAAAAAATCTGATAAACCGGATATCGCTTCTCTCCCGATCAAGCAACGGCTGGAAAGGAAAATCGATGTCGATTTCCGCAGAACTCCTCTGCAGGAAGCGTTTGCCTACATCGCGGAGGAGTCAAAAATAAAGATCGAAGTCGACGGTGATGCTCTCAAATTGGCCGGGTTTACGAAAAACATGCCTCAGACTTTCAAGATGGATCAGGTTCCCGTTCATGAAGCCATTTACGGCATTGTGAAAAACTACGAAGAAGAAGATAATCCATTGGTGATTCATGTTTCGGTAAAGGACAATAAAATAACCGTCTTGACAAAATCGGTTGCGGAATCCCGTCAAATGGAGATCTATCAGTTCAAGAAAAAGAATTAGGCGGGAACATGGCTGTTCTGACAGGCGATTTCCTTTGCCCGAAATGTGGGGCGAAGTTGCGCATCAACGAACGGGGCAAGAAGTCGGCACAGATCGATTGTCCTGAGTGCGGCGATCAGATAGAGGTTAAACTTTCTTCAACCGGGAAACTGATTGCATTTTTGCCCGGAGAGAGACCTTCCTCCGGCGTTCGGGCAGACGAACCGCTTTGGGAGCGGAGAAAACGGGATCACTTTCCCATTTTTCTCGGCGGGATAGTTCTTCTCACTCTGGTGCTGTCTGGTTTGTGGTGGATAGGTGCAGGTGGGGGAAGCAGAAACTCTCCAGACACAATGGATTCTCCGGCGAAGGAATTGGCGGAAAAGGGCGATCAAATCGCCAATGCAGAAAAGCCGAAAAAGCCTTCAGAAAAAGATACTTCCTCATCCTCATCAAGCGTAAACGGTATTTCGGAATCGCATGCTGCAAAAAAGGTTTCCGGAGGGGATTCGGTTTTTGTCCGGAACTTGAAGCTGCTTGGACAACAGGTGGAGATATATCGGAGTCAGCATGATTCTTTTCCTCCTGCTCTGTGCCCTTCGGATGGGAACGTGCCTTCCATTGAAGACAGATTCAGTTGGCTTGCCGGTCTTGACCCTGCACTGAAAAAGGATCATTCACTGTTGCCGCAGTGGAATCTTTCCTGGCGAGACCCGTTGAATGACCGCTTCGTTCGCAGACGCCGCAAGGAATTGTTGAACCCGTCGATTCGGCTGCAGGTCAGCCCGGATCATTATCCCGCTTCAAATATTGTGGGCATTGCCGGTGTTGGTCATGATGCCCCCCGCTTGCCGGCAAACGATCCCCGAGCCGGTATTTTCGGGATTGATCGAACAACAAAAGTGACGGATGTTACCGATGGTCTGAGCAACACGATGCTCGCAGCCGGGATTACCGGCAAGGTTTCTTCCTGGGCAGATGGTTCCGCCTCGTTCAGGCCGTTTGTTTTGGAACCGTACATCAACGGGCCAGACGGGTTTGGTAGTGGTCAAAAAAACGGGATGCCTGTTCTGATGGCTGATGGCAGTGTGAGATTCCTCAATAAAGAGACGGAGCCGACAATTATCCGCAGAATGGCTGCCATGGCGGATGCGCTGCCGCTGGATGCTTCTGTACCTGGAGAGCCGGGAAGTAAAAATATTGTTCTTGAATCGGCTGCAAAACAGAGTGAGAAGAATATCGATCCAAAACGGATGGATGCTCCTGTTTCCCCACCTGATGACAGAAAAAAAGTGGATGAATCTAAAAAAGCCACGACTGATGAAAACAACCTCAAGGCAGACAATTCCAAGGAAAAGAATCCCCCTGTTGAACAGACTCCATCGATCGACTTTGAAAAGTCGCTCTCCCGTAAGGTTCTGAAATTCGAGCTGATTCATCCTGCCCCGCTGGAAAGCGTACTTGTCGAACTGGAGGCCATGATCGGCGTACGCATCGATTTCGATCAGCAGCAAATTGGTGCCGACGACGATATTCGGCGATTCAAAGTCGGTTTTTCAAAACGAAATGTTTCATTCAGGGAACTGCTTACTGAATTGCTCAAACCTGCCAGCTTGCGGTACGAAATCAGCAAGGATCGCATCGTGATTCGGAAAAAGGAATAATATTTCCCGGGGAGCAATCAGGGCAATCGCATGAATTGGCACGGCAGTTGCATTGTAGCAGGATTGGTGTTTGAGACCAGGACGCTCTCGTTATGCGCAGGGATCTTTGAATCTTTATCCGGAGCCTTTTGTCATGTTTGTCGGGCCATTGTCATTTTTACTTTTTCTCGATGAAATTCCTGATCCCCGTCAGGATGCCAAAATTCTCTACCCATTGCCCGAGATGATTTTTCTGGCGATGTGCGGATCCGTCGCCAATTGCGATACCTGGACCGAGATCGAACAATACGGTAACGAACATCTCGACGAAATCCACGGCGAAACAGATCCGGGAAAAGGGAG
>JALWSL010000335.1 GCA_027080405.1 Planctomycetaceae bacterium | reverse complement strand
TCCAAAGACCAAATCGTAGTATTCCGGGAAATCGTATAAATGGCCCTTAATGACTTCGAGACTCACCAATCACTCCTTCCAGACAAGTTCGACATCCCGGCGCGGCTGGTTCATTCTGATAGCCGCAACCAAACTGATATTTTTCTAAAATTTGCGAGACGTTCGCAAACTGTTACCGTTAGTAATCTTTTACCGTTAGAAATACAGACCGCTTGCAAAGGCTGGTACCATACAGAGTTTTTCCGGGAGAGTTAATCGATCGGAAGGAGATTTTGCGGGAAAGTGCCGATTGGCTGTTCGGAGTCAAGTATCCCGATCTGATGATCGATCTTGCTGATTGACCGGGGATTGTCCTGAGATCACCGAGCTTCGAAGCAATAGATGGCACCTGTATCGCTGCTGACGAATAGACGGCCGTTGGCCACGGTCAGGCCGAGAGCTTTCCCTTCGATCGGTGCGTTCCAGCGTTGTTGGCCAGTACGGGCATCGATGGCGGCGAGACTCTCTTGCCCGCCGGCAAAGAGAACTTCACCAGCCAGGATCAGGGAAAGGGATTGTGAACAGGGAACGCGCCATTTCAGGCACTGCGTCAGTGACTGGTTCACCTGCTTCCGCTCCTTTTTCAGTTTTTCGATCTGTTCAGACAACTGTTTGATCTCGTCCGTTTTCTTCTTGTCCAATTTTCTGAGTCTCGCATTCAACTTCGATTGCTGTTCCTGCAGCTCGATATTACTCCGTTGCAGGGAAAAGAAACGCGGTTGATCAAGCAAGGCGATTTCCGTGGCGGATTGCAAATACGCATTGCCTCCTGAAACGACGATCCGCTGGGCTCCTTCCAGTATAACCAGTTCATTGGACGTCTTTTTTTTGTGCAGCACCAATGCCCCCTGCAAAGATCCCTGTCCGGAAACAAATTCGTCATCTTCGGTCAGCAGGGCGTAAACACCGCCTCCCTGTCGCCCATCTCCGGAAACGCCAATCGGTTTTCCGTCAGCAATCTGAAACATCGCCGGGTAGCCACGTCCCTGCAACGCGTACAACGTGGTAGAAGAAGCCAACATCGGCGCTTCCAGTGTCATTTTGTAAAGAGTCTGCCGGTACGTTCCGGTTCCCTCAAATTTTCCCGTTTCCGCATTCACTGCGCAGAGCCAGGATTCATTCCACGGGAGCAGTGAAGCGGCAAAGTAGGCCTTGTTGTTTTGTATCAGCACGCCTGTTCTGCATGGCCAGAATGAGATCAACTTCCCATTGTTCGGAATCAGTCGATCGTGTTCGGCTGGTTTTACTTTCCAGATCAGCTTTCCCGTTTTCGCATCCACGCAGTAGGCGTTTCCGTCATCCGAACCGAAGTAGATTTTGCCATCGTGCCAGGTCGGAGCCACACGGATGGCCCCTCCGGTAATATAAGACCAGCGTTCTTTTCCGGTATTGGCATCGAAACAGTGGACGGCATCATCAACGGATGAACCGAACCAGATCGAATCGCCAACGGCGATCGTATAATAGGCGTGATCGTAATTCCGCATCGCTTTGAGCCCCTTGACTTCCGCGTAGGCATCCCACTTGGCTGGCCGCGCCCAAGCCGGTTGCGGGGGCAGAACCGGATGAAAAGCCCAGCTTTGCTTCAGGGGCAATTTCAGATTTTCTTTCGTCACCGCACTTCGACGGTTATCGTGCTGGTAGGTCGGCCAATCTTCCGTGTAGCCGGTTTTGGCTGAAAACGAAAGACACGAAAGAAACAGTGCCAGGCAGATTGATGGTCGCATTTTCATCGAGGTGCTATCTCTTTAACTTGTTTTCAAATTCCAAACTGATGGAAAATCGGTTCAGGCCAGCCTCAGTTTGACACGGGCCTGCTGGATCGCTTCTGTCAGTCTATCAACTTCCTGCAGAGTATTGTAGAGACCGAAACTGGCACGAACCGTGGCGGAAACATCGAGAATTTCGTGCAGAAGCATTGCGCAATGGTGACCATGCCGTACACAGACACCGTGTCGATTGAGCAAAAACGCCAGATCCTGCGGATGGGCTCCTTCAATCGTGAAGCTGATGATCGCCCCTTTTTCGCGGACATCTGGGCCATAAATCTTCAGCCCGGGAATCTCCTGCAACTGCTCGGTGGCCCGCATAAGCAATTCTCTTTCATGTTGTTCGATCCACTCGAATCCGATCTCCTGTATCAACTCGATGGCGGGACGCAGCGCAATTGCCTGGGCGATCGGCAAGGTTCCTGCTTCGAATTTTGCAGGGACTGCCGCCCAGGTGGAATGATCATCGAAAACCCGATCGATCATGTGTCCCCCACCCAGAAAAGGAGGCATCCGTTCCAGCAGTACCTTTTTTCCGTACAGAATTCCCACGCCGGAAGGGCCGTATATTTTATGGCCGGAAAATGCGAGGAAATCGACCCCCTGCTCTACGACATCAATCTGTTGATGAACGATCGATTGAGCCGCATCAAGAATGAAAACCGCCCCGACCGAGTGGGCAGCCTCGGCTACCTGCTTCACCGGTATCGTAGCTCCGAGCACATTCGACATCCCGGTCAGGCTGACAATTCTGGTTTTTGAATTGATCAACTTCTCGAGAGCGGACATATCGAAACGCTGATGTTCGTCGAGCGGGACATAGTGGATTTTCGCCCCGGTTTTTTGGGCAATCATCTGCCAGGGGACGATATTCGCATGATGTTCCATTCGGCTCAGGACGATTTCGTCATTCGGTTCGAGTACATGACTTCCCCAGGCATAAGCAAGCAGGTTCAACGTCATCGTTGTCCCTGCGGTGAAGACGATTTCCTCTTTCGATGCGGCCCCGATAAAGTTGCACACGGACTGGCGTGAAAGTTCGAGTTCGTCTTCAATACGTTGCCCGAATTCATACACCCCACGGTAGGCGTTGGCATAGTAACTGGAATAGACTTCGAGTTCTTTATCGATGACGCATTTCGGTTTTTGTGCCGAGGCACCATTGTCGAGATAGACAACGTGACGACCATGCGAATCGGATTGCTGTAATATGGGGAAGCGTTCGCGTATCAATTCGATTGCGGGGAAAGAGACAGGTGCCATCGGCAATCACGACCTCTCATCGGTGACTCATCAGTGACAAAATGATCCCTCTGTTTCTGATCGGCTTCTCGACAGAAACAGCCTGAATACTGAATGATAACAGGCAGAGTGGAAAATGTATTCCCACTCTGCCTGGACAACTTCAAAAAAGCCGAATTACAAACGGATCAAAATTCTCCGAGGACATTCCCGTCGTTGATTTCTCCCAGTTCACGATAGGTATCGTAGAAGATATTCTCGCTCAGAAAGTGGACAGAGCCGTCCGCCATCAAAAACTGGATTCCTCCCGTGTGCGGACTGGAAAAATTGACGATATGGTTCGTCGTGTTCGGCGTATGATTCATGGCCGGCATCGCCATGGGGGAGGTCATCGCCGGCTGTCCAACATGGCCCAGAACGAGAGAACCTTGCCATTCGGTCATCATGCCCATTCCCGCAGGGCGTTGCACATCAGGAATCGCCGCATACCACGTGGAATTGGCAGCGACCGCGGGAGCACCTTGTACAAAATTATGCGTGGAGGCACGCTCACCAACCATCATGCAGTTGCTTGTCCCGTCGGTCAGATCTCTCAATTTTGTGCTGCTGTTGCGATAGAAGACACCCTTTCCCGCCGGTTTTCCCGGTGTCATCGAAACATTGCCATAACCGAGAACTCCGACGTAATTGGCAGAAGCAAGCTGGTAAGTGTTGGAGGATCCGTCGGTTACCGAAAAGGTCAGCGGAGCCGGATCGGATGGACAGAGAAAAACGCTGAGTGATGTCGTCGCGAGTCCGATATTCGGGGAATCGGTCGAATTCAGGTTGAAGTTCATGGAATCGTACAGCGGGGCCTGTTCCAATTGGGGTAAAATCATCGTCCCCCAGGCGAAACCGGGGCCACCCTGAGCCGCTTCCATCGAAGCCATGGCGCTGGCAGAAATGTTTCGCACGATGTACCCCGGAGGAAGAACCTTGAAGGTATCGTGATAATTATGCAGAGCGACTCCGATCTGCTTCAAATTGTTTTTGCAACTGGAACGCCGAGCCGCTTCCCGTGCCTGTTGAACGGCCGGAAGCAGCAAGGCAACGAGTATGGCGATGATGGCAATCACCACAAGCAGTTCGATTAGTGTAAAGCCTCGTCGAGGCTGAGACCTCTTTTGGATATTCATTATTGGAATGACTCCCTGATAAAATGATGAATCGCTTTATTGAACGCGGAAGCAGAGACAACAGCCGTGCGCGGGCAATCGCCCTGTGCAGGAAACAGGAAGAGCGTGCGAACACCGAAGCAGGCGAAGCAGACCCCTCACCGCTTCCTCACCGGACAGGCGGCGGGTGTTGGCTTCCGACAAAACCGGGCAGAAAGTCAGCAAGCCCCTTGCACCGGGTTACTTTCTGTAGATAAGTGCAAGCGAATTCAGTTGGGGAGGAGGAGGGATTGGCACATCCTGGTGTTGGGGTGAAAGAGCCAGCATGTTACAGACGACCCCAAGACCGGGGGATTCCAGCAATTTCGGTTTATGCAACGTCCCATCGTAAGGCTTGTTCAGCACGATTTGTTCCAGTGAATTTTTGCCGCATTGGCAATCGGCACGGTAGGAAGCAGAGCGAGATTTCTCCCGGCTGCAGCAGCAACTTTCGCCTGAACAGCAACCGCCCTGTTGGGAGCAGCAGCCACCCTGTTTGAGTTTGCACTGTTGCCCGGTTTGGCAACCGCATTTGCACTCTGGATGCTCGCGCTTCAAGTCGACCGCGAGCACCCCCACAGTTGTGGCGGAAAACCACAACAGCAGAAAAAGCGAAAACAGCAATCGCCCGATTTCTTTTCGTCTTATTGAAGCCAGTAAGCTCATATCAAAAAATGCCACGCATCGCACAGAACAATCGACTTTGTCGCCAACTGTCGCCATCTGTCAGGCACCGTCTGTCAGGGGGAGTGAATCACTCGAATTGACAACCCATCTCCCCCATAGCACGGCAACGCCAACACAGCTGGTCTGTTCTGACCACCGCAACCAAAATAGGATTTTCAAAAGTTATCGCACCATTCGTGAACGTTAACCGTTGGTAGTATAAAGCTATTCTATCCATAGCAGCAGGCGGAATCAAAGGATAATCAGGTTGATCCACTCAATCTGTACGTTCTGATCGAGCGAAACGGGCAATTGCCGCAAAAGGGCTGTTCATTTGAATGACAGATTCAGGCAGCGAGGCGGATTGGCTGTTCGACAGGGCAGTCTGTCTGATTCTCCCTGCTCTCTGGACTGGCGATTAAAGCAAGAATGGCCGGCAACAAAATGACGGAGACGAGCAGGCAGCTTGCAATCCCGATCATCACAACCAGCCCCAACCCAGCCAACCCTTTATGCGAGGCCAGAGCAAGCGAACCGAAGCCGATCATTGAAGTCAGCGAAGTCAACAAAAGTGCCCGCCAAGTGTTGGCAGACATCAGATACCGACCCGTTGAACGCCTGAAATCGTGCACAACATGCACGCCGTCATCAATGCCGATCCCCATCACCAAAGGCAGCGCGATAAGATTGGCAGGAGTAAACGGAATATCGAATGTGGCCATTGTGCCCAGCAGCATGCAGGCTCCCAATGACGGGGGCACGATCGCGAGCAAGCCAATCAGGCACTCCCGTTTTTCAATCAGCAAACTGATCAGGGCAACAGATGCCACAAAGGCCGCCAAAAGCTGGAGAGGCGAAAGAGACTCCCACTGAATAACTCCCTGCGAATTGCCAAGAAAGATGAGTATCCCCAGCACCGGAACGGGAATCGACCAGGAGAGCAGTGACGTCTTCAACCGGGTCACGTCCAGCAGCAAGACCAGAATAATAGCCAACGCCGCATAGATCGCCGCATCGGTATAGCTTTGCTTGAGCTGACGCGAGGCTTCATAATTTTGAAGAGGTGTTCCTGTTACCCGTTCATCAACAGAACGCAAATCATGGACGAACTTTTCCAGCGGCTGTTCACTCCAGATTTCTCCTTTGGGGTAAATCTGCAGCAGCCAATCTCCCTGCTTGTTCATAAATCGCGACTGTAACGTCTGGTGAATCTCCTGCTGCTGGTTGAGTTGATTCGAGAGTTCCGCAGTCTGCATGCGAATTTCAGACCAAAGTGAACGAATCAACTCCCGTTCGACGGAATCCAGAATTTGAATCTGAACTTCGAAAGGTTGCCG
>JALWSL010000334.1 GCA_027080405.1 Planctomycetaceae bacterium | reverse complement strand
TCATTGATCAAATCACTGACCAGCATGTATCACGGCAGGATTACCTATCCGGAACAAAAAGAGCAGAAGACCGCCTGATCGATGAAAACGGCATCCGATTTCCAAATCGATATCATAAACGATCAACAGGTCATCCCGCTCGATCAGGAATATCTGCACGCCCTGGCCGTCCGCGTGGTGCAACTGCTCGGCTGGGAGCGGGCTATTCTGAATATTCTCATTGTTGACAACGAGGCGATTCACGAAATCAACAGCGAATTTCTTCAGCACGATTTTCCGACTGACGTGATCACCTTCCCGATGCACGATGAACCGCTGAAAGCTTCGAGTCAACTCCCGCTGGAAGGGGAAATCGTCATCTCCGCCGAGATGGCAAAAGAACTGGCGGAATCAGTCGGCTGGTCGGAAGTGGATGAATTATCCCTTTACCTCATTCATGCCCTGCTTCACCTTTGTGGCTATGATGACATTACCGAAGAAGACCGGACCCTCATGCGAAAAAAAGAGAGGGAAATTCTCGCCGCCAACCGGATAACCATCTCGCCCAATGATACCCGATGGAATAATCTGCAGTAACCGCGCCCGGCAGGCTGCTTCATTCATACGACCGGTGACCAGTCGGGAGGTCCGAAAGAGGCAGAATCATACCATTTCGGAAATAGGCTGGCCGTTTTCCTGGACAATGTAATGGGGTCTTCCCTTGTGGTCTTCGTAGGTGCTATGCAGCGGCACGCCCATATGTTTATAAATGGTTGCTGCAATATCGGCGGGAGTAACGGGACGTTCCAGAATTTCGCCACCGTTTTTCGTGCTGGAACCGATCACCTGACCGTGACGGAAACCGCCCCCTGCCATGCACATCGACATCACAACCGGCCAGTGGTTTCTGCCGTCGGTACTGTTTTGTGTCCCCATGTTGGGCGTTCGCCCGAACTCTCCCATCGCAACGACCAGAACATCGTCAAGCAGACCACGCTCTTCCAGATCGCTGACCAAAGTTGTCAGAATATGATCGAACAGGGGCAGAAGGGGTTTGAGTCCTTTACTGATGCCCCCGTAAACACCGCCCGGAATCCCGTGATTATCCCAAGTGCCGGAAGCCGTGTGATAACTTAAATCGATCGTCACGAACCCGACCCCGGCTTCAACAAGACGTCGGGCCAAAAGCGCCTGCTGGCTCCAGAGGTGTTTTCCATACCGCTGGCGATACTTTTCCGGCTCGCGTGAAATATCAAACGCATGCTGGGCTTTTTTGCCGAGCACCATGTCGAACGCCTGCCTCTGATAGGCATCGAAGGCATCCAGGGAGCCGGTTAAATCGAGTCCCATGCGAATGCGATCCAAATCCTGATTCAACTTTTTGCGATCAAACATCCGTTGGTGGGTCAACCCTTGAGGAAGCTGGAACATATTCGCTCCCGAGAGTTTATTCAACGGCTTTCCAACCAGATCGTACATCGGCAAAACCGCCGCTTTGTTGCCGTCGAAAGGATCATACTGTTTTCCAAGATATCCTCCCCAGGCGACGTGAGTAGGATGCTTGAAGAAGGCGACATAGTTGGGCATTCCTGCAGAGTTGCCTTGCCGATGCTTCGAGATGACCGAAGCAATCGCCGGATACATGTCCCCTTCGGTGCGGGTGCGGGGTGTCGCCTTTCGATCGCCCGTCTGCATCACCTGATTCGGCTGGTGACTGCTCATTTTGGGATCGACCGAACGAATGATCGTGAAGCGATCCATCATCGCCGCCTGTTTCGGCAAATGCTCGCAAATGGCAATTCCGGGAACTGCGGTATCGATGACTGAAAAAGGGCCCCGATTATTCAATGGGCGTTCCGGCTTGGGGTCCCAGGTATCGATGTGACTTGGCCCGCCCGTCATCCACAGAAGAATAACACTTTTCTGCCGGAGTGGTTTACCCGATCGGGAAGCCTCAGCTCGCGCTTTCATCAAGCCAGGTACCGTCAGACCACCAATTCCCGCCAACGACGCCTTGAGCATATTGCGCCGGCTGGCTACCGTGACGCCTTCCCGATCCAGTGGATGGAAGTTGGTAAAAGCGTGTTCTTGGTGATGAGAACTCTGGCAGGACATCGGAATCCCTCATTCATGAACGGGAACATCGGCAGCAGGAAGATCGGCAGGGCCGTAAAACCCGACAGTCTCCATTATACCCCGAATTTAGCGTTTCGAAACAGGAAAAACAACGGCAATCCAGGTTTACGGAGATTCAAAACCCCAACGAAGGCTTGACCTTTTCGCAATACCCCAATATCCCTTAGAATGCGTCCGGTTGCACCTCATTGGATATTGTTACCAGAATCCGCAAACCGGTTTCGCCACAACGCGGTTTCGCAAAAGTAAATGAAAACAGGTACGGGAAGGGAATCCCCAGTCGATGTACGACCCTGCCTCCAGGGATCTGATAGATAAGCTGGAACAGTTCACCTCGGTAAGAGAGCGGGATCTGTCCGGGTGCGGTGCGTACGTGCGGTTGCTGAACCGCGATCTTCCAATGTTCGACTCGATTTGGCTTGATGCCCTTGTACAACGTCGGCTGTTGACCCCATTTCAGGCAGACTCTCTATCGGAAGGGCGGGAAGCATTCCTCAAGGTAGGTGAGTATCAGTTGGTCGATCAACTGCAACAGAATCAGGTGCATTTTCGGTATCTGGCCCAACACGCACAAACGAAAAAACGTTTTTTGATTGATGAATACCGTCAATCGGTTCCCTGCCAGAGCGAAACTGCCTCCCGACTTTCCCATCAACGATCACGGATTCTGCGAAATCGTCAGACAAGCGAAAATTTCCTGCCACTCGATTACATCTCAAAAGAGAATTCCCTGTTTGTCGTTCATCCCTATTTTAGAGGGTTGACTGCCGGCGAGCTGCTCGTTCGCAGAGGCCGCTTTCCCGAAGCCCTCCTCAAAGTAATCTCCAGACAACTTCTTCGCCAGCTTGGAGAACTGGAACAGGCTGGTATTGTTCACGGAGACTTGCGCATCGGTAACCTGGTCTTCTCCCGAGGCGGATCGCTCAGACTGTTGAACACAGCCGTGATACCGGCATTGATTCCGCATTGGACGCTGAACGTGACTCTACCGTTTGAATGTTATGACGGATTCGCACCTGAAATGATTCGGGATGGAACCTGGACACATCAAACGGATCTCTATTCAGCCGGTTGCCTGCTTTGGCAGATGGCATGCGGTCGTTCCCCCGTCTATTCTGCCGATTCGCTGCTGAAAATCAGAAAGCATGTTTCCCATTCCATCCCGGATGTTCGTGAATTCGCACCAGACATCGATCCCGAAACGGCCCGGCTCATTAACCGACTCACGCGCCGTGACCCCGGTGAACGCCCCGACTCTGCAAGCGGAATTCTCATCGGCAAAAAACAGGAGCACTTTTCAGGAAAGCTCATCAAAAACTATGTGAAGGAATTTGAACAGCCGATTTCGTCCCCCTCTCGATATTCTCCCCGCACAACCATTCTTGCTGTTCTGTGCCTGTTGGCCGCATTAGCTGGATGGGGCGCAAGAAAACAGCTCCACCCGGAAAATATGAATCAACTGTTACTAAGCATCACCGGCAGTCAGGTTGAACCACCCCACGCTCAGGAAAACCGAATTACCAGAGAGAAATCTGACCGGGAACAGGCCATACCGCTCCCCTCTCCCAATGAACAGGGAGTTCTGGAACTGGTTGCCGGTCGAGTCTATCAGTCACACGACCTGGCTTCCGTCGGACCACTGCAAATTGTAGCAAAAGATTCTCAAACAACAGAAAATGCCATCGTGCTCATTGCCAATCAGCCCTGGCGGATTTCAGCGACACATCTCTCAATAAAAAACATCACTGTTGAACATCGTTCGGCAAATCGATCGGCAACCGTAAAGGCTCCCTCCCCCCCTGCCCTGCTTGTGTGTCAATCATTAACCTTTGAAGCGGATCAGTGCCAATTCGACGCCAATCGTGAAGCAGGTGAACTGCAGCAACTCCGCTCCATCGCGTGGAAACCCCTTTCCTCCTCAGAGGTAAACGCCGGACGCCTCACCGTTTCCAACTGCCGATTCTATTCACCGGGAACAGCCATCATGCTGGGCGGGACCTCCCGTCGCGTTCATATAGAAAATTGTCTGAAATCCGGTTCGGGAGACTTTCTGGAGTTGTCACCGTCTCAAAACAGAAAATCTCCGGAAATCCAATGTGAACAGTTGACGTTACGACAGTCCGATTCTTTTGTGCATCTTCATCTGGACAACTCTGCCGCGGACAAACCGGTCAATCGGTCTATTGAATTGACCATCGACGCCACGAATTGCGTTTTTGATTTAAGTCCCTCATCCACAGGGTTGATTACACTCAGCAGCACCGAATCGCCTGCCGGTCAAATTCGCAAAATCGACCTCCTGGGACAAATCCTGCTTCTGTCTCCCCAAAGCAATCTGGCTGGCTGGTGGAATCCCGAAACGAATCAAGCCAGCCCGATTGAAATCCCCGGAACGGTCGAAGGAGTTCTTGCGTACGAAATGGAATTTGCCGGACGTGATCTTTCAAAATTGAGCGACTCGGTATTGAGCAATTATCAGGGCCCCCGCTGGAATTCGGTTTCGCCTGGTATCGATCTTTCGCAAATGAAGACGAATTCAACAGCAGAAAAGAAAATCGCTTCCCGACCCGATTCTGATTAACCTGAATTCAAGCTGCTTTGGCCCGCAGCTTCTTCTTTTTCCGTTGACCTGGATCGCTTTTCCAGCGTCGATGCAGCCAGAAATATTGTTCGGGAGATCTTCGAATCGCTCTTTCCAGAGCTGAACAATATCGAGCGGTGATGGCTCGGACATCGCCGGCCAGATCGTCATCACGCGGATCGATTATTTCTTCGACACCAATTTCATACCGGGCCCATCGACTGTTGACGAAATCGTCTTCGAGTCGTCTCGCATAGCCAACACAAATGAGCGCATCATACTGCATCGCCAAAACGCCAATCGATTTGAACGTACTGGCCGGTTTGCCGAAAAAATCGATGAAGAGCCCACGCGATCCCGCATCCTGGTCGCCCAGCATGGCAACCATTCCTTCCGATTCCATTTCGGCCACAATTTCTTTCGAGGCCCCCGATTTGGGAATCACGTAATGCCCGGTCAACTCCCTGAACTGCTGAAACCATTGCTGCAAGTAAGGATTATCCAATGTTCTGGCAACCGCCCCGACCCGAAAACCAAACAGGCCGAAACTGACCAGGGACATTTCCCAATTCCCGTAATGACCACTCAAGACGATAACCGGACGATCCCCCGTGAGAGCCTGAACGGCAAGAGATCGATTTCTGAAAATGACACACTGGCGATAATTCTCCCGACGGAGTTTGCGAGGGATCTGGATCATCTCGACAATCAAACGCAACAGATGCTTCCACATTCCGAGAATAATACGATCCGCCTGTTCGTCGGAGAGTTCATCACCAAAAGCGATTTTCAGGTTTTCCCTGCAAACCTGATAACGTGTCCATTTTCTCGGCAAACAATAAAAAGCAAACTTTGCGATCCCTTCGGCCAATCGAACCGACTGCCGAAACGAGAGGGCACCAATGATCGCGACCAGCAGCCTGAAGACCAGAAACTCCAGGCGATAACGAATTGACTTCCATGTCATTCCAACAATCCTGTATTCAGTCGCAATGGCAAGCCCACTCTATCCTGCTTGACCACCGCTGTTAGTTGCGTCTTTAATCTGCTATCTGCCTCTGTAATCTTCGGCCACGACCGCCCATGACCTGCCTCTGGTGATATCCGTTCGCCAGACGGTTCAAATACGACGATCAACATGAAGGCGGTCAACATGAAGGCGGTCAACATGAAGCAGGCCAAACAGGCTACACCAGATGGCTTCAGTCAAGTCACCCGGTGCAGTGTCTCGGTTTCCCGCATTCCGGTCAAGCCGAAACTGTTATTGAGGCCGTTGTGGATCAGCTTTCAGCGGCAATTTCACCTGTTTACCAGTCCAGGATGATTGATAAATCGCCAGGATGATTTCGACACTTTTCCTCCCCTGCGTTCCATCAATCAATGGTTTTGTGTCGTTTTTGATCGCGTTTACGAAATCCTCAAATTGATCCTTGTGCCCCTGAAAGGAGATGGCCGAGGGATCGCTTGCCCCTCCGGTATTGCCGGACTTTTTAGCAAATTTTTCGGCAATTTCGTCGTCTTTGTCCAGCTTCTGTTTGAACTGCCACATCAAAATATCATCCTGCTCAACAATCACAGAACCTGCATCGCCGTGGAT
>JALWSL010000333.1 GCA_027080405.1 Planctomycetaceae bacterium | reverse complement strand
CCACCAGTTCGATATCAAGATAGCCGTAGGCGATCAACAGACCGTGGGCTTCACTGGTGGGATCTGTCGCTTCTTCTTCGGAGTGCTCAACCTGATGATAAAGCCTTTGCGACCAGTTGGAGCACTCTTCCCCTTCGGAAACTTTTTCCTCTCGGGCATAATGGCGGAGAATTTTCAGGCAATCCTGATTCTCTTTCAGTATTTGAGTCGTATCGTCGAACATGCCGTTAGGATCGTCAAGGTGGAACCTGATCCCACAGTAAGTTCCGATTTCCCGGCAGGATACCTACAACCGGCTAATTGCAAGATTCAGCAAAATCCTCACAGCTTATCAGAGCTGTTTCTTCGGTGGGCTGTTTCCCAAGTGGTCTGTTTCTCAAGAACGTTATTTCCCGGTTTGTCCCCAGAAAAGGCAAGGCAATGCCGGGCAATCCGGCCTGCCCTTTCTTTTCACGGTATTGAGGAGTTGGCCCGTACCAGCTTGTTCTGCGGAAATGAAAAACATAGGCTTTGACTACTGGTGCTCTGAATTTTCGAAAGGCTTTTGATGAATTTCACATTTTACGGAGCTGCACAGGAAGTGACCGGCTCCCAGCATTTACTGGAAGTCAACGGAAGGCGACTCCTTTTTGATTGCGGTCTGTTTCAGGGACAGCGAGCAGAAGCAAGAAGAAAGAATGAACAGTTCGCCTATGAACCGAGCTCGATCGATGCCGTTCTGCTTTCCCATGCCCATATTGATCACTGTGGGAACTTGCCCCGACTGTATCGGAAAGGTTTTCGCGGAACCGTCTTTTGCACCGAGGCAACAGCCGATGTGGCTGAAGTCATGCTCAAGGATGCTGCCAAAATTCAGTTGGAAGATGCCCGCTATCTTTCCAGACACCTGAAAAAAGGTCATCCCTCAACCAGTCCGCTCTACGACGAAAAAGATGTACACGGCTTGATGAAACTGGTACAGCCCCTGGAATACCATCAGGAACATGAATTGGCAGACGATGTCCGGATTCGTTTTGACGATGCCGGGCATATTCTCGGCTCTGCCATTACAACTCTGGATGTTGAAGAAGAAGGCGTTTGGCGTCGGATCGTTTTTTCAGGTGATTTGGGCCGGCGGGACCTGCCACTACTGCGTGACCCGACCCCGATTGGACGATGCGACGTTTTGATTTGTGAATCGACCTATGGAAACCGGATCCATCCCCCCGTCGGAGATATCAAAAGTGAATTGCTCCGGATCCTGAAAGACGCCCTCAAACTGGGTGGCCGCGTAATCGTTCCTGCGTTTTCGTTGGGACGAACCCAACAACTGGTCTTCTTTTTGAATGAATTGTTCAACGAAGGGCTGCTGCCCCATATCCCGGTCTTTGTCGATAGCCCGCTTTCCTCCCGATTGACACGGGTTTATCGCAGGCATCTGGACATCATGGATAACGAGGTTCAAAAGGTTCTGCTGGATGACAACGATCCTTTCGGTTTCCCCTGGTTGACTTACGTTGGT
>JALWSL010000332.1:2980-6299 GCA_027080405.1 Planctomycetaceae bacterium | reverse complement strand
TTGCGCGGGTGCTTTCGGAAAGTGTAAACATAAAAAAGGAAATTGTCAGGCAAATGGTGGCCCCTTTCAGAAAACCGAAAATGGCGCCCAGGTGCTTGTCAAAGTCGTCAAACTTGATTTTTTCGAGGCTTCCTTTTATCAGGCGAGCCAAGGCAAACGCGGCGAATGAGCTGACAACATACAGACCGAAGATGGCAATCCATCGACTCAAGGGGGGATCAATCCCCAGCTGCGGGGCAACGCTGACAGAAACCGTATTCGCAAAAAAGAAACAGGCCAGCAAACCGGCGATTGTGGCCAACTGCCAAACAAGCCCTTTCACCATCCCTCGCCAGACGGATAACCCAATAATGACCAGACAAACGACATCGTACCACATCAGCAGCATCCTTGCTTACAGGCCCTGAAAATGCTTAATTGTTAAACTCCCGGCAGATTATAGAAAACCTCCAATTTTACTGAAAGAGGAGTTTTCCGCCCATATTGGGGATATTTTGTAGCCATTTGATAACTAATCCAGAGCTGTTCCCAGTTGTAGATTGTCTATGCCACTCATTTCCCAATTGTCGAAAATGGGACGTCAGGTGAGTTATTCCGCTCCCTGAATTTTTGGGGGACTCACCAAAGCCAAACAATCCAGACTGCGACAAACGCCGGACGCGATTCATTGAAACGGCTTGGCAAGTTGGGTACTTTGCATTTGGCTCAATTACCGTCTGAATGATTGAAAGCATGTTCTATGAGATTTCTATTGGCTTTGGTGATTTTCGTTTTGTTCTCTGTTCCGGCCCGCAGCGAAGTCGAGTCGAAGCCCCCAGTGCTGAAAATCGGGTTCGGCCAGACGGATATCACCCCGGCCGTCGGAGAGATCATAACGGGAGCAGGTCATCTTCGCAGTATCGGAATAGAGGATCTGCTTTTCGCCAAAACATTGGTGGCTCAAAGTGGCGGTCGAACAATCGCGATCGTGGGCATCGACCTGGTGAAAATTCGTTATGATCTGGCTGAAGCGGCCATCGCGTTGGCTTCAGAGCGAACTGGAATTGAGCACGACGCGGTGATGATCTGCCCCAGTCACAATCACAGTTCACCTTTCATTCCCATGGGAGGCCCTCATAATAAAAAATACCTCGAAACATTGCCGGAGCTGATTGCCAGGAGCATCGAGAAAGCACACAACTCGCTTGAGCCGGCTCGAATGCTACTTGGGCGCTCTCTGGTTTATGAAGGGCATCACAATAGACGTGTGATCTCCAAAGCTGATGGATTGGTCCTGAATACCTGGATGAAAAAGCTGAACAGTCTGGAGCAGACCCCCCAGGTTCTCGGTACCGAAGGGCCAATTGATCCGGAATTGTGGGTCGCCCGCTTCGATACACTTGATGGGCGTGTATTGGGAGTGTTGGTGAACTTTACCTGCCATCCGAATCATCGTTTGCGCAAAAATCTGAGGACATGGTCCGCAGATTTCCCCGGCGTGATTGCAGAGCACATCACAAAAGCGTTTGGAAAACAGACTGTGACGGTTTTCACTCAGGGTTGCTCTGGCAATATCAGCCCCTCCAGTAACCAGACCGTAGACTGGAAAGAGAAATCATCTGTTTTTGGAAGGGCGGCTGTTGTGGCAGCCAGGCGGGCAACACCTGTCAAAGGCCCAATCATCATCGACTCGATTCGCCGTGATGTGCAGGTTCCCCGGCGTGATCCGAGAGATCAACGACCGGAAGCCGTCGCCCGACTCGGCTGGCGTAGTTCTCCAGGTGGGGCCGCGCCCCGCAATCACAAAGTCCCGGTTAACGCCGCTCGAATCGGACCATTGGGGATTGCGACAAATCCGGGAGAACTTTTTGTCGAATGGGGATTGTCCATAAAAAAACGCTCCCCCTTCCCACACACTATTGTCAGTGAACTGACCAACGAATGGATCGGCTACGAACCGACCGCTCAGGCGTTCCAACATGAAGGCTATGAGACTCTGGCAGGAGTGAACTTTGTCACGCTCGAAGGAATCCAGAAACTCGTGGATACATCGGTAGAACTGCTTCAGGAATTGTGGGAACGAAATCGCCAAGAGGATTTGCGTTGACTGATCGCCGGGTATTCGAGCAAGCAAGGTAGGGTCGGTGGAATCGGCCCGGTTACTACATGGATCAAAAATTAAAAGAACAGGCCGAGAATATCCTTTCCTTTGACGTAAACAACCCATCCACCGGAGATGAAGAAACCGATACAGGAAAGGATCAGCAAGACATCGAAGAGAATCGAAGGTTTGAGCCGCTCATCGGTTTGACAGAACCTGAAAAAGAGCGCGCCGATGCCGAGCATCGGGAGCAGCACTCCTTGCATGATCCCGGCCCAAAGAACGGCGACATCGGGTTTCATATTCGTGCAAAACAGAAACAGGCAGATCGAGGGAAGCACAATGCCAAGTATGGAAATGGACCGCTTGTGCGCTTTTTGATCGCCCCTTTTTATCCAGCCCAGAATTTTGAACAGGTCGGTATAAACCCGCGTGTGCCCGGCATTGGCGACCAGAAAAGTGGAATAAAGCACCGCGATCGCACCGATTAAAAACAGCCAACGGGCGTAAACTCCAAAAACGGGCACATAGGCCTCGGCGAGCGTACTTGTCATTCGCATCCCCTCCGGATCGCGTCCGTAGCGGTGCAAAACAGCAACGCCCACCAGGTAGAAAGCGATCGTTGCGGTCGTGTAAACGATCATCGAAAGAAAAACATCGTAGTGCATCACGCGCAGCCACCCTCTGGCGCGACGCAACCAGTCTTCGGTATTTCGATGCGGCCCGGTGTGAACAGCGTACCCCTTTTCCAGACACCAATAGGGATAGGCGATCAACTCGGAAGCTCCAACACCAATAATACCAAAAGTTGCCAGCGCGGTCGCCAATGGCTGGATTCCATTTCGAGCCGAGGGAATTCCGAAAGAAAGCCCCTGCAGGATTTCATCAAAACTGATGTGCCACTCCTGCGTTGTCTGCAAGGAAATGAAGTTGCCGATGGTAATGAAAGTGAATAGCACCACGAGCACGGTCGTAAAATTTTGCAGAATGGAATACCGCCCATTCACCAGCAGACAAATCGTAATCACTGTCGCAGCAAACGCCCAGTATTTGTCGTCGTATGTGTAGGGATCGACCAGTTTCTGTCCGTTCCTGACGGCGTGTACCGCCTGTTCCCCCCGCTTTTCAAGTCGAGCCAGCCTTTCCCGTAACAGCTTTCCCCCTTGAATGATGCGTTCCTTTTCGTCATGAGAAAGATTCGTAAATTTTTCGGTCTGCTTTTCCCGCTCCGCTTCCCAG
>JALWSL010000332.1:0-2970 GCA_027080405.1 Planctomycetaceae bacterium | reverse complement strand
TCCAGCAACCATTTGATCTCCTTATGCGAGGGTATCTGAATGGCGTCCCGGTAGTCGCCGGTCAAGGGCATCGCGATGGCTGCAGCCTGCCCGACACCGCCCACAATTCCCCCCAGTTGGGCGATACTGAAAAGCATCATCAACAGCCAGAACCAGAGAATCCAGTTCAGTCGCAGGAAACGGCCGGGAATCTGATTGAGTGCCTGCAAGGCAGTCTGACCGTGAGTCACGGTGTGCCGCCCCAATTCGATCTGGACGCACACCTTGGTCACACACCCCAGAAGAATGATCCACAGCAGTGATATTCCCGCCTGGGCCCCCGTTTTGGTTGTCGCAATCAACTCGCCAGAACCGACAATACTACCGGCAATAATCAGTCCTGGCCCCAATTGCCGCAAGGTTTTGAGTAGCGAATTCGGGGCTTCACAAACATCTTCTTCCCGTCGTGTATCGATTGCTTCATCCAGCTCGCACGTTTTCATATTTCACGGCCATAAGAGCACAAAAGAATGATTATCAGCAACAGCACCAATCAGCACCAGTTGATGTATCTGCTTATAACCGGATAGAATTGGAAACGCAAACGCTCCCTTTGCAGGAAAATGTTTCTGAGATTGGATGTCATTTTGTCGAGACCATCAAGACACCTTGAAATCTTCTCAAGTCCGCACTAGCATTGTGGGCGAAAAGAGAAGAGAGGGGCTTGCGCGGTTAGCCCCTGCCGGATCGTTTGGACTCCTGTTTTCCCCTAGCTGAAGGAATATCAATGCCTCACGTCGTGTGTCAGCCTTGCTATGAATGCAAATACACCGATTGCGTTGTCGTATGCCCCGTCGAATGTTTTTACGAAGGGGAAAAGATGCTGTATATCCATCCAGAAGAATGCATCGATTGCGAAGCGTGCGTACCGGAATGTCCTGTTGAAGCCATTTTCCATGAGGACAATGTCCCCGAGGAATGGAAAGAATACATCGAAATTAATGCGGAGAAATCCCAGGATGCTCCGGTTATTACCGAAAAGAAGGAGCCGCTGGCTGACAGCTGATCTCCGTTCATTCTGTTTCCACCGCGTTCTGGCAGGATTCAGTTGGATTCTGTGTTAAACGGGGCCAGTGGTTGCATCTGAAAGTGGTTGTATTTGAAAGTCGCCCTCATCCTTTGAGTGGCGACTTTTTTTGTTCGGATAGCATGGATGAACTGCCCGCTGAAATTTGTTATGGTGAGCGCAACAGGGTTCAGTATCGTTATTTGCTGAAAGATTTGCATCCGGGAGTTCAAGTTCGTGTCGATCATTGTGCAGAAATTTGGTGGGACAAGCGTTGCCACCGCCAATAAAATTCGTCAGGCAGCCAAAAAGGCCATTGCGGCCAAGGCGGCTGGAAATCAGGTTGTTGTCGTTGTCAGTGCGCGGGGAAAGAAAACCGACGAACTGGTTGCGCTGGCAGCGGAAATGACGGACAATCCATCGCCCCGGGAGATGGATGTTCTGCTCAGCACGGGGGAACAGGAAACAATTGCGCTACTTTCCATGGCGATTCACTCCCTGGGAGAGCAGGCGGTCAGTTTAACCGGAACCCAGATTGGCATTATGACCGATGCGGCCAGTACCAAGGCCCGTATCCAGAAGATTATCACTACCAGATTGCATGAACTGCTCGATGCGGGCAATATCGTGATTGCAGCCGGCTTTCAGGGACGCGATAGTGAAGGCAATATCACGACCCTTGGCCGGGGCGGCAGCGATACCACCGCGACCGCATTGGCAGCCGTTCTGAATGCTTCGATGTGCGAAATTTACACCGATGTCGAAGGCGTCTTCACAACCGATCCGCGTATCGTTCCCGAAGCTCGAAAAATACCGCAGATTTCCTACGATGAAATGCTCGAACTCGCCTCACTCGGTGCCGGGGTGATGCACTCCCGTTCTATCGAATTCGCCAAAAAATATCAGGTTCCTCTTCGCGTCCGTCCGGCCTACAGTGAGGGAGAAGGAACACTCATCACACAGGAACCGGAAGACTCTACACAGGTTGTTTCAGGAATTGCGATCGTCAAGGATGAACTGAGAGTGGGACTCGGTGGCATCCCGGATCGACCAGGTGTAATGAGCATGATTTTTGCCAAAATGGCCGCCCGCAAAATCCCACTGGATCTGGTCGTCCAGGATATTGCAGAAGGTGGCACAGCCGAGATTTCCTTTACCGTGCCACGCCAGGATTTCGCAGAAGCCCTCACCGCCGCCACCGAAGCGGTCGACGAACTGGGACAGGGAAGCGTCACGCATGGCACTGAACTTTCCAAAGTCTCGATTGTGGGAAATGGAATGCAGTATCACACCGGCGTGGCAGCAAAAATGTTCAAAACGATCGCCCAAAACAACACCAACGTTTTGATGATCTCCACCGGTGACATCAAAATTTCCGTTCTTATTCGCAGCGATCAGGCACTCTCCACCGTTCAGAAAATTCATGAATCGTTCCACTTGCACGAACAGAAAGCCATTTCCCCCGAAATCGGTTTTCCGCAGCAAGCCCAAAAAGGGATATCACAGAAAGTCAATACCGAGCGTGAGCACGAAGTTGTGCTTGGCCTGTCGAATATGGAAGACATTGTTGTCAGCGATGTCATTGTCGACAGTTCACAGGCGCGTGTGACGATTCGCAATCTCCCTGATGAACCCGGCATTGCCGCCACCATTTTTGAAGCCGTCGCCGAGGGAGGCATTATGGTCGACATGATCGTCCAGAATGTTTCTCGAGAAGGAGTGACCAACATCTCCTTTACCCTCCCTGAAGGCGATCTGGAGCAATCACTGCTGTTGATCCCCACGATTGTCGAAGCGTGGGAAGGCGTGACAGTTTCCTACGATGACCACATCGCAAAAATTGCAGTCGCCGGGATCGGCCTGCGCAGTCATACGGGTGTCGGGAAAAAAATGTTCGCCGCGTTGGCTTCAAAGGAAATCAATAT
>JALWSL010000331.1 GCA_027080405.1 Planctomycetaceae bacterium | reverse complement strand
GTAATTGGCAGCCTGAGCGCTGAATGCCCTGTCGCTTTATGATTGATACCGTTGCGGGGCGTTTTTCGAACTGAACGGGTTGCTTTCAGCGGTGCATTCAAGGAGACCGAAGCAGATAGATCAACGCAGGCGGTCCCCTTTTCGCTGTCATGCAGCGAACCTCCGCCATGCAGCGAACCAAAAAAGGGAAATGGAAATTATTTTTTCCGTTTGAGTATTGAGATAGCCAATTCCATTCTGCGCTGGGTATAATTTCATCCGGAAAGGAATCTGTATTTCCCTCTCGCAAGTCCGGACATGCCCTAGGCGGGCGGGTTGTCGGCTTTTCAGATCGAAACAATTCATGTGGACGTTATACGCCAGAAGCCTGGAGACGGACCATCAGCGCATGGTTCCGCTCGTGGCCCAGCAGCAGTGGTTGCTGGGGCGTAGTTCATCTGCCGATATTTCAATTTCGTGGGATCGCTTTATCTCCCGCCAGCATTTGCGTCTGACACTTAACGCTCACGGAATCCTGCTTGAATGTCTGCCCGAGGCGAGAAACAGGATTCTGCATCAATCAAAATCCGTCCTGCGATGCAAAATATCGTCCGGCGAAGAGTTCATTCTTGGCAGCACGCTCTTTCAGGTGATCAGACGTATTCAGATCGACCAGGAAACAATTCCGTCCGAAGAGATCCATTTTCCTGCAGAAGATCTGAAACAGCATGATGATGTCGATTCCGACAAAAGGCTCGAACTGCTTTCCTCACTACCGGAATTACTGGAACGCAGCCCACGGGCGGAGAACTTCATCACGACAATCTTCGAGCTGCTCGACGAAGGAGTCCCCGAGGCGGAAGGGTTCCTGCTTTTGCGACAGAATGAGCAGAGTTTTGAGAAAAGTGGTATTGAGCTTGTCAAACATTTTTCGCGGTTGCGTCCTCCCGCTACGCAAATCAGTCAACGGCTCTGGAACCGCAGCATTGTTCAGGAACAGGGAGTCGTTTTACACCTTTGGAGTCTGGAAGACTCCGATGACAGCTCGACCGATCTCAATGCCTCCCCTTCCGATTTTACCGCCAGTCCACACTATAACTGGGCCTTCTGCGTGCCGGTTGAACTTCTTGATGGAGAAAAGAATGGTGTTTATGTTTACGGTCAATATGACCGAAGCATTCCCGTCCATCAAAAAGAGTTGCAACTGTCCCATCTGACTGCCGGTGTAAAATTCACCAGCCTGGTGATGGAGTTGACATCCGCTGTGGTTCGAGGCAGAAAACTGGAAAGGCATCGGGCTTTGTTTCGACAGTTCTTTCCCGGTGATCTCTACAGGGCGTTCAACAATGGCGAAAGCGACCGATTTCTGGAGCCGCGAGAATGCCAATTAACCATTCTGTTTTGCGATTTGAGCGATTTCACAACGCGTGCCGAACAGCAGTCAGGAAATTTATTCGGCTTTCTGAAACAGGTTTCTGAAGAACTCGAATGCGCCACAACGGCCATTTTGCGACAAGGGGGTGTGA
>JALWSL010000330.1 GCA_027080405.1 Planctomycetaceae bacterium | reverse complement strand
CCGTTGGCGTTGCGCGAAATTCGCTTGAACAACCTTATGTCGAATTGCTGAGTATCGCAGAGGTTCAAAACTGGATCCGATCACAAGCCCAAAAAGTCCCTGCCGGTTCCTGGATTAAAGTTCCGCGAACCGACATCACCCGGTTAAAAGAACGCCGTCATCCGACGACAGCCGAGCTCGATGCAGCGTGCACCACTCACCCCGTCATCTTTACTGCCGCCCGAAAGTCGGCGTTGAATTCACTCGGATTGAAGAAAATCGGTCTCGGCGAAGAAAGTAACGCCGATTTCAAGGGCGAAATTATCCGCGATGCCAGCGGAAAGGTTCGATTGGTCAGCGGGGCAGGCCCTCTTTTGCGTCAGTTGATGCCTTCACCCAAATTTTCGAACAAGCAAATTCGAACCGCACTTCGCAATGTGCATCAACATTATCATGCAGTGGGGATTACCAGTATTTTTGAGCGCGCAGGCAACATCGACGATTTTCAACATTACCTCGCCCTGCGGGCAGAAGGGAAGCTGACCGTTCGCATGACACAGACTTTCCGTTCCAGTTTTCGTTCCGCAAACGATATCGATGCTTACACGAAACGACTCGGCATGAAAACCGGCGATGGAGATGACTGGGTGCAGGTCGGGCCGATCAAAATTACCGTCGATGGGGGGATTCACTGGGGAAACACCTATTTGAGTCGGCCTTACACAGAAAAGCAGCTTCTTTTTTATGGTCATCGAGACCCCAATTACCGGGGAGACCTCAACTACAGTATTGAACTGATGAGCGAACTTTTCCGTGAAGCGGACAAACTCGGCTGGCAATGGTGCTGTCACGTAACGGGCGATGCTGGAGTCGATGCGATTCTGGATGCTCTTGAAACAGTTCAGGCACAACAGCCGGAGATCGCCGAGCATCGTTTTACGTTGACTCATGCCTACTTCCCGACGAAAGATTCCGTCGCCCGCGCCAAACGATTGGGGGTTTGTGTCGACACGCAGCCTTCGCTTTACTTCAAGGATTCCGCCGCGATTGCAGAAATTTATGGTGAAGACTGGGCGGCAAGGTTCATCGGTCTGGGTGAGTGGATTCGTGGCGGTGTCCCGACGGCTATCGCGGGGGATCACATGATCGGACTCGATCCGGATCATTCCATGAATGCCTACAATCCTTTCTTGATGATGCAGGTCGCAGTGACCCGTCGAAACCGCGAAGGCGATATCTACGGCAAACAGCAGCGAATCAGTCGGCTTGAAGCCCTGCGATGCCTCACCACAAACCCGGCTTGGCTATCGTTCAACGAATCGAATCGAGGATCACTCGAAATCGAAAAACTGGCTGATCTCGTGATTCTCGACCAAGATGTTCTCACCTGTCCGGAAAACAGCATCACGAAAACCAGAGCAATAAAAACCATGGTGGACGGTCAATTTGTTTTTGAAATCGATCGATAAAACCGCTGCTGCCCCGTTCAACTCCCCCAGCAATGGCAAACAGTCATTTTCGAACCAGCG
>JALWSL010000329.1 GCA_027080405.1 Planctomycetaceae bacterium | reverse complement strand
GCTCTTTTCGGGAAATTGGCTGAGTTGTTCCACCGTTTTTTCAGAAAGCAGTTGCTTGTTCTTTTTTTTGTTCAATAGGGATTGCAAGCGTGCGGCTGTTTTCTGGTCAAGCGATCGATCGGCAATTTTCTCGGCCAACTGAAAATTCCGGAACGCCGCTACTGTGTTTCGAAATTTCGCCAATCCGACTTTCCCCTCTATATGGGTGCCGTCCCGCAGGTCGAAGATGAGATGATCGTTGCAGTAACACCTGATTCGGTTTCCGTTGACAGAGACTTTCAGGAAATTCCACTGGCCGGGATGATAAAAAGCCGATGCTTTTTCCTCGAGAACGTGCCAATTGAAGACGTCTGCTCCATCGAATCGACTGATCCGCAGTCGCGAATTGCTGGGATAGAACCCGTAATGGCGCTGTTGATCGTCCACTTGAAAAACCAAGCCAGCCGCCCCCGCTTCGTCCTCCAGGCGGACGGAAACAGCCACCTCATACTGCTGTTTTTTTTTCGGAGCCTGTTGCCAAAGACAGAGTGAACGTCCACCAAACCCCCTGGCCAGACCGGAAACGTGAATGCGTCCGGCCCGCTGCCTCCACATGGCTGGATCGAAGGGGTGCCAAACGGTGGTGTCAATCGCTCCGATTGTCATCCAGCGATTCATCGAGACCGGATGCGGGTTTTTCAGTAATCGTTTGAGGTCAACAACCGGCATGGCAAAGCCGATCGAGTTGGTCGAAGCGCTTTTGTAAGTGATGATTCCCAGCACCGCACCTGTTCGGTTGAGAAGGGGGCCGCCACTGTTCCCAAAATCGATCGGCATCGATACCTGGATCAACTCCCGGCCATTGATTTCCTGATAGCCGGAAACGATTCCGGTAACCAGCGTATCCTTTAGTCCCTTCGGATGACCAATCGCTGCAACAAATTCTCCCTGTTCGGCTGCTGCTCCCAGCGGGATGGCCTTGATTTTCGATCGATCCAGTTTGGAGGAGTCGATCTGCAATATTGCCAGGTCTGCGTCTCTCTCAATTGCGTAGACAGCTTCAACAGGAACGCTTGTTCCATCATGAAACTTGACGCGTATCAAACGGGCCTCCCCGATAACGTGGAGATTGGTCGCGATCAGCCCTTTCGCATCAATAATGAATCCTGTTCCGATTCCCAATTCACGACCATCACGCCCCAAATGGGCAACAGTGACAATCGATGGCCCCACCTGTTTGGCGAGGTTGACGAACGTTGACAGGACAGGATCGGATTCATCGGGTCTTTTTTGCCCGGATACTTTTTGCGTACCTTGAGCAAAAGCCGGAATATTCAAAAACGGGCTTGAGAAAAGAGTAGCCTCGAAACAGCACAAGAGGGCAGCGGACAGAAAAGTGCGGGCTGTCATGATTCATGGCTTTCTATGAAGCGAAAAGTTGGCTAACTCGTGCTCATATTTGCCAACCGAAACGGACAAACGCCGACTTCGGCGAAAGAAACGGTCTGTTCCGTTGACAAACAAGCAAGACACGCCACGGGTCAAGCATATTGTAACCCCCAACCACTAGACAGGTTACGCAATTGACGGGAGCAAAACAAGTTTCGATTCCGGCACCCCCGATCATACCGCTGTTCAGAACAGGAAAATTCGGGGAATTCTTCCCGGAAATAAAAACGGAACTCTTGTAAGACAAGCAGGGCGGTAAGTGCGACAATTCTGCACTCCATTTTAATGCATATACGCTTGCGAAAATAGTAAAAAAGGAGATAATCAGATGCACGTAACCGGGCCTGCACAAGTATTTGGCCGCAATATTGGCTGAAACAGGCGGGGCATTCGGCAAATTCCTGGCTTGGTTATTCAGCCTGTGGTGCTTGGGAGGAAGTATTTAGGGCGTGGGAGTGTGCAAAAATACATGCTTTTGAGGGAAGGTGGAGACATCATGGGGGGAGCGGTTTTCTGTGAAAAAATTTTGGGGGAAAATGCTGGCCGCCCTTCCGTATTTTTCTTGACTGGATTCCGTGAATCGCAAGGGGATTAAGATGATGTTGGAAGGAGAGAGTAGATTTCGGAATTTTCAACAGATTGATCTGGAATCACCAATTGAATTGATCGCCGGGAATGATTTCGATCAGCCTGAGGTGGCTGCCAGTTTTCTGGATCCTGCGCCCGGATTGGAGCAGGTCGATTTCAGGCGTTGCCAGCCTGTTGATTCGTCACTTCTGCCGGGGACTTCAGATCCCTTTTCCTGCCTGTATCTTGTCGAGTTATTGACCGCTGAGCAGGAGCACCATCTTTTTCGAAAAATGAATTATTTGAAGTATTTGGCCGAGCAACGTCGCAAAGAGCTTCAGCAATCATTGAAGACAGAATCCGCAGGGAAATCCGGTTCGAAAGTTTCGGCAATCCAGAGTTGGCTGGAACAGGCTTTGGCCATTCGAAACTACATCGTGACGGCAAATTTACGTCTGGTGGTGGCCATTGCCAGAAAATTGGTTAATGTGGACAATTCCCTGGAAGATCTGCTTTCTCAGGGAACTGTCCCGTTGATACGGGCGGTCGAGATTTTTGATTTCGAGCGGGGAACACGCTTCAGTACATACGCCACCTGGGCGGTCAGAAACCATTTGCATCGGGTGACGGGGAAGGCTCGAAAGTATCGACGAAAGTTCGTTACAGGCGACACCGGCTATTTCGAGGCCTTTCATGATGAGCGGGCAGGTTGGGAGAACTCGCAGGCAGCCCAGACGCATGTTTATGGCTTGCTTGGAGCGGTTATCGACAGGCTTTCACAACGGGATCAAATTATCATCAGCGAACGATTTGGCCTGTTCGACACCGATTCTTCCCCCAAAACCTTCCGTGAAATCGGTCTTTCGCTGGGAATCAGTACCGAGCGGGTCAGGCAGTTGCTGCATCGGTCATTGGAAAAACTTCAAGGTTTCCTGGAGGAAAAAGATTTCGAAATGACGCTGTAACGCTGGAGTCTGTCTCCCATTCCGATTAAAATGGCCAGCTGATTTGCGTCGGATACTGCACTTGATTCAAGGTGGGTCCGACGTTTTATTTTGCGGTGCTCAGTCGTATTAACTCGGAATGGGAATTTTGTCGTGTCAGCAACAGCGGTGATTGGTCTGCAATGGGGAGATGAGGCCAAAGGAAAAATTGTCGATTTACTAACCGATCAGCATGAAATTGTTGTGCGTTATCTGGGGGGGAACAACGCCGGGCATACCGTAAAATTTGACGGGAAAACATTCAAACTTTCCATGTTGCCAGCCGGCGTGTTGCGGCCCGGGGTTGTTTCTGTCATCGCCACGGGCGTCGTCATCAACCCCACCGCCCTGCTGCAGGAGATCGCCGGTGTCAGGGAGCAGGGGATTGAAATCGGAGACGACCTGCTTATCAGTGATCGCGCCCATGTCATCTTTCCGTATCACATGGCTGAAGAGGCAATCTACGAAAAACAGCGGGGCGAAAAGGCGATCGGCACCACGATGCGCGGCATCGGTTTATGCTACCGTGAAAAGGCGAACCGCAGCCATGCGATTCGCATGGGCGATATCATCCGCCCCGATGTTCTCCGCGAAAAAATTCCGGAAATTGTCGAATTCAAAAACAGGATCCTGAGCGCTCTTGATCCGGAACATCAACCGTTCGATGATTCAGAAATTATTGATCAGTACGTTTCGCTGGGCGAGCAATTCAAATCGCACGTGACAGATACGACGGCTTTTTTGCATCGGCAAATTAAAGCGGGCAAGCGATTGATGTTTGAAGGAGCGCAAGGGAGCTTGCTCGATATCGATCATGGCACGTTTCCGTTCGTCACTTCTTCCAACAGTTCCGGTGCGGGAATCCATTCAGGTTCTGGCGTTCCCGAGCGGCATATCTCCCGGATGATTGGTGTTGTCAAAGCCTATACAACCCGTGTCGGCGGAGGGCCTTGTCCCACGGAATTGCACGATGAAACCGGACAGCATATTCGAGACGAAGGCAACGAATACGGCACTGTCACCGGGCGACCCCGTCGATGCGGCTGGCTCGACGCCGTTGCGACCCGCTACGGTTCCCGGGTTAGCGGTGTTGATTGCATCGCGGTGATGCTGCTCGATGTTCTGAGTAAACTGCCGGAAGTGAAAATCTGCGAAGCGTACGAAATTGACGGAAAACGAACCGAAGATTTCCCCAGCCAAATTGACGATCTCGCAGCCGCCCTGCCGATTTACCGCACGGTTCCCGGTTGGGAAACTGATATTACCGCTGCCAGGTCATGGGATGATCTCCCCGAAAATGCGCGGGACTACGTGAATACCGTTTCCGAACTTGTTGGCGTTCCCGTAAAAATCGTTTCCGTCGGCCCAGATCGTGAGCAGACGATTTTCCTCGATTAGATTTAGACCAGGTATATCGACCAAGTATATCACGGTGTGTGGGACGATTCTGTGAGCCGTGATTCGGTGTTGGCTCCAGGCAGATGTGAAATGTGGCATACATTCATGGAGTGGCACCAGTTGGGGCATCAGGAAAAATTTGAGGAAACAGAAAAAGAAACAGCAGAGTGAACAACTTACGGATTGCAACACGCGGGAGCGAGCTTGCCATGTGGCAGGCGAATCATGTCGCTGATCTCATTCGCAACATCTCTCCCGAAACGGAAATCGAACTGGTCGATGTCACCACGATTGGCGATCAGGATCAATCCCAGCCTTTGCGACAACTGGGGGGAACGGGCGTTTTTACCCGTGAAGTGCAGCGGGCGGTGATCGATTCGCGAGCGGATATTGCGGTTCACAGTTTGAAGGATTTGCCCACGGCTGTCGTGGCACCTGAGCTTACTTTAGCCTCTGTTCCGAAACGGGCCATCCGCTGGGACGCGATCGTTCTGCCTGCAAACAGTTCCCTGAAGATCGCTCCGCAGGCTCCACTCGATTCCCTTCCCAAAGGTGCCCGCATCGGTTCGGGAAGCCCGAGAAGACAGGCTCAATTGTTGGCTGTCCGCCCCGATTTTCAACTGCTTGAAATTCGGGGCAACCTCAATACACGGCTCAAAAAACTGGATGACGGTCAGTACGACGCGATCATTCTGGCGGCAGCGGGGTTAAAGCGGCTGGGCTGGGAAAACCGAGTTTCGGCGATCCTGGAGCCTCCCGTGATGTTGCCCGCCGTCGGTCAGGGAACGCTCGGTATCGAATGCAGACGGGATGATAAGGCAACCCGCTCTCTGTTGGCTCGTTTGACCGATCAGGAAGCTCAAGTCACAACACTGGCAGAACGGACGGTACTGGCTCGCTTACAGGCAGGCTGCCACGCACCTGTAGGGATCGTTTGCCGAATAGCGGATGAAACAGTGGAGATTGAGATTGAAGTGATCGTACTTAGTCCCGATGGGAAGCAGTCACTCCGGGCCGAGATCGCTGGCCATCTGCCTGAGGCCGATAATCTGGCTGCCAGTCAAAACCTGCAACACGCCATCGGGTTGGGAGAAAAGATTGCAGACGATCTGCTGCAGCGGGGAGCCGATGAGTTAATTGGAAATCCGTAGAATTCGCGTCTCTGCAGATAACAGAGAACAGGAATAACATCAGATAACAGATCAGGAGCGGAACGCCCGTTGCAATTCTTCCAGAGAGGTCGTTCCTTCCGCGACAAGTCGCAAGCCGTCATCCTTGAAGGAAAGCATTTTTTCCTTGCGGGCCTGTGCCTTGATGTCGGCAGCGGAAGCTCCTTTGGCAACCAGTGCTTTCATCCCTTCGGTCATTTCAACCAGTTCGAGCATCGCGATGCGACCGATGTAACCGCCGCCGCCACACACTTTGCAGGGGCGGGCGTCTTCTTCTTCGTTAAACTTCCTGTGTTTGTAGAGCGTGGTGACAGATTCATCCAAACCGACTTTTTTCAGCAGTTTGGGGTTCGGACGGTACGGCTGTTTGCATCTCTCACAAAGTCTGCGAATCAATTTCTGTCCGAAAACACCCCGAACCGCTTCAGCAATTTCCGCGGGCTTTCCGGATAGCTTGCACAGCTTTTCAACGGCAGAGGCAGCGTCCTTGGCAGTCAGTTCAGAAATAATCGCCAGGTCGGTCTGCTTTTTCAGGATGGCGGCTTTCTTACCATGGGCGCTAACATTTTCAATATGGGCATTCTCACAGCGCTGATCGGCTTTGGTCTTTACCGCAGCGTTCAACACGCCAGCCAGCGCACCCGGCTGCTGGTGGCTGCCCTCGCCGCCTGGCTTTCGGTCATGGCGGGCGCTCTGAGCGCATCATTGCAGTTGTGGCTCAGTGGCACCGCTTCTTTGCAGGTGGTGCTGCCCGCCATGTTGGGCGTCCACGCCTTCATCGGCAAAAGTTGCCAGCGCCTGTGCTTCGGCG
>JALWSL010000328.1 GCA_027080405.1 Planctomycetaceae bacterium | reverse complement strand
TTCAAATCGACGCGGTCATCGCGATGATAGGCTGCTTCGAGAAATCGAAATTCCCAGCGTCCTTCACCATCAACAAGCAGAACGTGCGACGTATCATCAATGACTGAAATTCCGAATTCCTGCTGATTGTTTTCCAGTTGCAGTTCCTGACGGGCCTGTGAATTTCCCGGTTCAACCTCGACAATGAAACGCTGCCTGCCGGGGGTTTCCAGAGGGAGATCAAACTCGACATCGAGATACCGCTCGGCTCCCGTCACCTGCTTCGTGAGGCGATCCCCGGTGCTGACGTCCGTCAGGGATACTGTTATCGGCTCCCCTTCGTAACCGAACGTGGCAACACGAAGCCGAATGAGAGGCTGATCTTTTTTGTAAACCGTTTCCGGATGATCGATCGATTCAATCGCCAAATCAACCGGCTGCTGGATCGAGCCGGCGAGAATACTGAAAACGGGCCGCGAAATCCCGGAAAGTCTGTTCGCGACTTCCAACGGGTTTTTGCCATCGGTGTTGACGCCATCGGTAATCAAAACAACCGCGGTGCATTTATCGCGAGCGGCTGCTTCCTGCAGAGCGGCCGTTAGCGAAGTGGCCTGCGGCACCAATTGGCCGGAAAGGATATCCCGGTCTCCAACCAATTCGTCACCTGCAATTTCCCGTGTTTTTTTTGAGAAAATCAACAGTTGCGATGTCGAAATTTTATCCAACCGATCCAGCAACCCGATTTTCGGTGCCGTGATCAACTGCCGGGCCAGTTCAAAACGACTTAAATCATTCCAGGATGAGGCCAACTGCTCCAGCTGAGTCGATTCGCTCTCATCTGTTGACTGCCCATCATCTGTTTCTCCATCATCGGGAGAAGCATCCCCGTTCGGCTCGACAGAACCACCTTCAACAGCTTGACCTTTGGTATCTTCACTTCCTGCATCGGTTTTATTTTCAGTTTTATTATCAGGGGAAGAACCCCCCTTCGGTTTTTCTGTGCTGGAGATCGTTTCGTCCAGCATCTCCGGACGAATCATCCCGAGTCCGACGGCCCACTGTGCCCGTTCTGTTTCGTCTGCCTGTTCATCGGTCAGTCCCATGCTGTCAGAGACATCCAGAGCGACCAGAATATTGGTCTGCTCTTTTTCGTTACTCGTCCAGGACAGAGTCGGCTGCAATGCCATCAGCAGAATCAGCAAGAGCACGCAAAGTCGCAGCGAAAGCAATCCCCAGCCAACCGGGCGGGAGACCAGCTTCCGCTCGTACTGATAAATATGGATGATCAGACCGACCGCAACCAGAAAGCAGAGCATTGTCAAGCTCGCCCACCAGAACGATTCCAGTCCAATAAATGTCAGGCGTTGGGTGGTCATGCGATAACCGGAAAACGTGGCGGGCAGGGGAATTCACGAAGAAACCCGGCACGGCTGGTCTGTTCCGACCGCCGTAACCAAAACAAGATTTTCAAAAGTTTTCGCACCGTTTGAAAACTTTTAACATTAGTAGCATAAACTCCCCCCATTATGACCGCCTCTGCAC
>JALWSL010000327.1 GCA_027080405.1 Planctomycetaceae bacterium | reverse complement strand
ACAAAATATTCCTCTGTCGATTCCTGCTTGCGACCAAACCACCATCCCAGGCCGATTGTCGAAACTGCATAGACGCAAATAATCAACCAATCGATCACTGTAAGGCCAGCTTGCGGCGGCATCGTTTATTCCTGAGTAATAGCGGGAAATGATTGCAAGGGAACGAGAAAGTCCTGATCGCTGGTGTCAGGAAGATTTCCCGCCTCTACAATAGCTAACATTCATGTGCCGAAACAAGTTCGCAGAAGCAGTAACAATACAATCAGGATGAAAAAGGCAATCAGGGGAAAAAGTACCCAAGGTGTATCACGGCGCAGCTTGCAATGACTACGATTACGATTGTTTGAATTGATGTAAACAGCAGACCTTCTGCGCTCAGGCACCGGTTGCAGAATTCCCGTCGTTCTCCTCCTGGGAATTGTCCTCTCTGGCCGGTTCTACTGAGGATGCGGGGTTAGTACCCGGTTTGATTTGCGGGCCTGTTTTGTACTGCTTCAAAATGGAAAAGAGGTGTTCGCTATCCATCACTTCCATTTCGACCAGGTCTCTGGTCATATGTTCGAGGATCTCTTTTGATTTCGAGAGAGTCTCTGCAACGGTCGCCATGCACTCATCGATAATCCGTTTGACTTCCTGATCGATTTCCCGCAGCGTTTCCTGCGAGTGTTCATAGTCGGCCGAACCGCTGATTCCTCCTGCAAGAAACGGAGACCGCCTTTGCGTCTGATAATTGACCGTACCCAGTTTCGGACTCATGCCGAATTCTGTCACCATCCGTCTGGCTGTATCGGAAGCTCGCTCCAGATCGTTCTGAGCGCCGGTCGATTGTTCGCCGAAGATCAGTTTTTCCGCACCGAGACCGCCCAGCATGACGCAAATTCTGTTTTCCAGTTCCGCCTGTGTTACCAGGAAGCGATCATCCTGGGGCCGCTGCATCATGTAACCGAGCGCACCGAAGCCGCGTGGAATGATCGAAATTTTATGAACCGGATCGACATGAGGCAGCACACAGGCCATGAACGCATGGCCGCATTCGTGATATGCGACCCGCTGTTTTTCATCTTCCCGGATGATGCGGTTACTTTTTTCCAGCCCGGCTACAACACGTTCAATCGCTTCTTCGAAATCAGCCATCGAAACGGTTTTGCGATCGTTGCGAGCGGCCAGCAGTGCCGCTTCATTCGCCAGATTCGCCAAATCTGCCCCGGAAAAGCCTGGTGTCAATTTTGCGATATGCAGCAGGTTGACTTTGTCATCCATTTTGATTTTTGCCGCATGTACCTTCAAAATCGCTTCACGGCCTTTGAAGTCGGGGTTATCAACAAGCACATTGCGGTCGAAACGTCCCGGACGCATCAACGCGGGGTCGAGTGTTTCCGGGCGGTTGGTCGCTCCCATCACAATGACACTTTTATCCGAGGAGAAACCGTCCATTTCCACCAGCAACGCGTTGAGTGTCTGCTCCCGCTCGTCGTGACCGCCTGGCATGCCGCTGCCGCGTGCCTTGCCGAGTGCATCAAGT
>JALWSL010000326.1 GCA_027080405.1 Planctomycetaceae bacterium | reverse complement strand
TTGAAGGGCAGCCGAAAATCAAGACGACGTGCAATGGCGAAAAGTGTTGTTTGATCAATCTCGATCAGGATATCGCAGCCAGTTGGCAGCACGGGAAACGACATATCACCGTGATCGGAATTCGTGATGTCAACGAAGTGAATAGCTTGGTTGCCTGGTCTGATCAAGATAGCAACAAATCGTAAGCAACATTGTAACGCACCGCCTCGTAACGCACCATCTCGGCGGGAGTAACGCGGGAATAAACGGATGTCTGAGCAAACAAAAACCGGCAAAAATCGTTTGAGTCTGCGGATCGCACAGGCAATCATCATGCTGGTGGTTGGCTTTGTAATCGCCTGGAATGTGAAGGGGACGAACAGCAGTTCCGCCGGTAAATCTGATTCCCCGAAAGAACAGGCTGCCCAGGGAAAACAGATCTGGACCTGTTCGATGCATCCGCAAATTCGTCGTGATAAACCGGGCGACTGTCCGATTTGCGGAATGGATCTGGTGCCCGTCAAGCAATCTGAAGGGGGCCCGCGCACGATCACGATCAGCCCCGATGCCCGCAAGTTGATGCGTATTCAGACAACGCCTGTTGAACGCCGATACGTGACGGCGGAAGTTCGCATGGTCGGCAAAATCGAATACGATGAAACGCGTCTGGCACATATTACCGCCTGGGTTTCCGGTCGGCTTGATCGGCTTTACGTCGATTATGAAGGAGTCAGTGTCAGCAAGGGGGATCACCTGGTTTATATCTACAGCGAAGAATTGTACTCGGCACAGATTGAATTACTTCAGGCGATCAAAAACAGATCAAAAGTTCCCGAAGGCACGACCAAATCAACACTCATTCAACCGTTGGATCTTGTCGCTTCGGCAAGAGAAAAGTTGCGGTTGCTCGGATTGACTCCCGAGCAAATAGAGGAGATCGAACAGCGGGGCACAGCCGCAGAGCATCTGACGATTTATTCGCCGATCGGCGGAATTGTGATTGAGAAGCTACGGGAAGAAGGGGATCGTGTTCGCACCGGCGACCGCATTTATACCGTTGCCGATTTATCGCATCTTTGGGTGAAGCTTGATGCGTACGAATCGGATTTAATCTGGTTGCGTTACGGGCAGGATGTCGAATTTACGACCGAAGCCTACCCCGGCGAAGTCTTTCACGGGCGAGTTGCGTTTATCGATCCGATTCTCAACAAGGAAACGCGAACGGTGAAATTGCGCGTCAATGTCTCCAATGCCGATGGCCGTTTGAAGCCGGAGATGTTTGTCAGCGCGATCGTGCGTTCAAAAATTGCTTCCGGCGGCAAGGTGCTCGATTCATCGCTGGCGGGAAAGTGGATCAGTCCGATGCACCCGGAAATTGTAAAAGATAAGCCGGGGAAATGCGATATCTGTGGTATGCCTTTGGTGCGGGCCGAAACCCTGGGCTTTGTCAACGCGGAGCTTGACGACAAAGCGAAGCCACTTGTGATTCCCGTTTCCGCCGCATTGGTCACCGGAACCCGTGCCATCGTTTATGTTGAACAGCCACGAGCAGAAACACCAACTTTCGACGGGCGTGAAATCGTTCTCGGGCCTCGGGCAGGAGATTACTACCTGGTGAAAAACGGTCTCAAGGAAGGGGAACTCGTCGTCACGAACGGGAACTTCAAACTTGATAGTGCGCTGCAGATCGCAGCAAAACCATCGATGATGACACCTGAAGGAGGCGGCGGAGGTGGCCATCATCATGGCGGTAGCTCGGCGAAAAAGGGGGCAGGGGGGGCCAAAGGCGGTTCCATGAAAATGCCTCTGCCTCGGGCATTTCGTGATCAGGTGTTTGAAGTTCTGGATGCTTCCGAGCTGATCGCCTCCCGTCTGGAAGAAGCGGATCTGGAAAAATTGCGCGATGCCTATTCCCAATTAAAAACAGCGGTCAGATCGGTTGATGCCAAACCGCTTGCTGATCATATGAAAAAGCAATGGCAGGAACTGTCGATGCTGCTTGATAACGATGCCGTCGAGGGAAGTGAATTGAAAACGCTCAAGCAGGCCGATCAATTAAATCTGCTCCTGAAACGGCACATACAACGAGTGCGAGAATCATTCGGGCTGCTAAGCGAAGCAGATGATTTGCGCATCAAGCGAATTGAAGTCCCCGAAAGTTTTCAGCAGCAGTTGACTCCACTTTGGGATGCCTATTTCAGCATTGGCGACGGATTGGCGTCGGACAATCTTGATGCAACCCGCAAGGCGATATTGGCTTTGCGATCAATACTTGATGCGATCAAGCCTGAAGGACTGGATGAAACAGCCGGGAAGAAATGGGAAATCGAAGTGAAAAATTTCCAGAAGATATTAAAGGAATTCTTCGCTGCTCAGGATTTGAAAGCGACACGAGCTGCTTTCGCACTGCTTTCCGATGAAATGCTGGTCGTCGAACAGGCATTTGGCACCAAACGGACGGCTCCCGTTTTTGAATTGCATTGTCCGATGGCATTCAAGGGGCGCGGTGCAAGCTGGTATCAGAGTGATGACCAAACACGGAACCCCTACTACGGAGAATCGATGTTGAAATGTGCAGACAGCAAACGGCAGATCATTCCGAAAAAACAGAGCAACTGATTTTTCGTTGGGCGTTCTTTTGCAGCTTGTTGAGTGTGATCCCAAAAATTCACGCCAAGCCGCAGAGTCGCCCGGAAAGGAAACCGTAGGCTGCGTCGTGACGCACCGTTTTGAAACAGATCCTGCGTTTGCCGCGTTGCAACTCACCGTGCAATTGGCACTTCAACTTGCAAGAAACAGAACAGACCAACAAGGCCACTTGAAATAATGAGCAACGGCGAGCCTGTCACTTCTGCGAATACGAGTTATTCATTGCTGGATCGAATAATTCGATTCTGTCTTTTCAACAAACTCGTAGTCGGTCTGTTTGTGATTGTCGTGATCGCGTGGGGGGCGATGGTGGCTCCGTTTGATTGGGATTTGGGCGGATTGCCTCGCGATCCGGTTCCTGTGGATGCGATTCCGGATATCGGGGAAAATCAGCAAATCGTTTTCACCGAATGGATGGGACGTTCACCACAGGATATTGAAGATCAGATCGGCTACCCGCTCACGGTGGCACTGCTTGGAATCCCGGAAGTCAAAACGATTCGCAGCTATTCGATGTTCGGTTTTTCGACGATCTACATCATCTTCAACGAGAAGGTCGATTTTTACTGGTCGCGTACGCGGGTTCTGGAAAAACTGAACAGTCTTCCTTCGGGAACATTGCCAGCCGAAGTACAACCTGCTTTGGGACCGGATGCGACTGCGCTCGGGCAAATTTACATGTACACGCTCGAAGGACGTGATCCCGAAGGGAACGTGGTTGGCGGTTGGGATTTGCACGAGTTGCGCACTGTTCAGGATTGGTATGTCCGCTATGCGCTGACTGCGGCCGAAGGCATCAGCGAAGTGGCATCTGTCGGCGGGTTTGTGCAGGAGTATCAGATCGATGTGAATCCCGATGCGATGCGCGCCAACAACATTACGCTTACTGATGTCTTCAATGCGGTCCGCATGAGCAATGTCGACGTCGGAGCCAGAACAATCGAGCTCAACAAGGCGGAATATGTTGTGCGTGGACTCGGCTTTATCGAAAACCTGAAGGATATTGAGCAGACCGTTCTGAAAGAAAATGATGAAGTGCCGATTACGATCAAGGATGTTGCAACTGTCACGCTGGGACCGGCGCTTCGCCGGGGAGCGCTCGATAAGGAAGGAGCCGAAGCGGTTGGCGGTGTTTGTGTTGTGCGGTACGGCTTTAATCCACTGGAAGCGATTAAAAATGTCAAAGATAAAATTGAAGAAGTCGCTCCAGGGCTTCCCGCGCGAGTCCTGTTCGATTACGAGAAAATCCGTAAAACTGAAATTGAACAATACGCCAAAGATCACCACTTTGAAGCGTTTATTGAATCGAAACCGAACAACGATGAATGGCTCAAACACCTTCGGCAGCTTGACACTGAAGATCGCCCGGATTGGGCAACGATCAGCCAGATAACGATCGTGCCGTTTTATGATCGCACCGGTTTGATCTATGAAACACTTGGCACACTCAACACGGCGCTGGCTGAAGAAATTCTGGTAACGATTATCGTTATTCTCGTTTCTGTTTTTCATCTGCGCAGTTCGCTGTTGATTTCCTCGTTGCTGCCGATCGCGGTCTTGATGTGCTTTATCGGCATGAAATATTTTGGTGTCGATGCCAATATCGTTGCGCTTTCGGGGATTGCGATTGCGATCGGCACGATGGTCGATATGGGGATCATTCTGTGTGAAAATATCATCAAACAGCTCGATGAAGCACCGCCCGATGCGGATCGTGGGGAAGTCATATTCCGCGCAACCAGCGAAGTGGCCAGTGCAGTTTTGACAGCCGTCTCGACGACCGTCATCAGTTTTCTGCCTGTTTTCACGATGATTGGGGCAGAAGGGAAACTGTTTCGTCCGCTCGCCTTTACCAAAACATTCGCGCTGATGGCATCCGTTATTGTTGCGCTGACAATCATTCCGCCTGCTGCGCACATTTTGTTTGCGAATCGATCCAAATCAAAAACATTACAGAAAATTCAGTACGGGTTATTGATTCTTGTCGGACTGGTTATCGCCCTGCCAATGATTCCGCTGCCTTGGTGGAGTGGGTTGATTCTGGCGGGGACAGGGCTGTTCAAGTTACTCGAACCGGGTTTACCAGCCAGGTTGAAAAAGATGGGGCCGATGCTCGCCAACAGCGTCGCCATTCTGATTGTTGCCTATATCCTGACCGCTCACTGGCTTCCCCTGGGGCCGGAAAAAGGAATGATCAGAAACCTGCTGTTCGTCTTTTTGATACTGGGCGGCTTGCTTACGTTTTTTCAGATTTTCCAAACATATTTCTACAAACCGATATTGCGATGGTGCCTGGCTCACAAGGTGTTGTTTCTTTCAATCCCTTCGCTGATTGTTGTGGCGGGGATGTCTGCATGGCTCGGCATTGATACGCTGTTCGGCTTCGTTCCCCAAACGATCCGGAAAACAGCTCCCTGGAAAACAGTTGCGCAAACGTTTCCCGGATTGGGTAAAGAGTTCATGCCTCCGCTCGATGAAGGCTCGTATCTTTACATGCCCACGACAATGCCTCACGCATCGATTGGAGAAGTGCTGGATGTGCTCCAACTGCAGGATACACTGTTGATGTCGATTCCGGAAATCGAATCGGCCGTTGGGAAATTGGGCCGAGTGGAAAGCCCGCTTGATCCCGCTCCCATTTCGATGATTGAAACAATCATCACCTACAAATCAGAATACATCGTCGATAAAAACGGGCACCGAATTAAATACCGTTATGATAAACAGAAAAATGATTTCATTCGTGATGAGAATGGAAACCTGATCGAAGATCCCGCGGGGCGACCGTTTCGACAATGGCGAGACCACATTCGTAAACCGGATGACATCTGGAACGAAATCACCCAGGTGGCCAAGTTCCCGGGAACAACGTCTGCCCCGAAACTGCAACCGATTGCCGCCCGCATCGTCATGTTGCAAAGTGGCATGCGCGCACCGATGGGGCTTAAAGTGAAAGGTCCCGATCTGGAAACGATCGAAAAGGTGGCGCTGCAAATTGAATCGCTGCTCAAGCAGGTGCCGAGTGTCGAAGCCTCTGCCGTGATTGCAGATCGCATTGTCGGAAAGCCGTATATTGAAATCGATATCGATCGCGAAAAAATAAAACGCTACGGTTTGCATATCCGCACCGTTCAGGATGTCATCGAAGTGGCGATTGGCGGAAAGCGGATTACGACGACCGTTGAAGGGCGCGAACGCTACCCGGTGCGAGTCCGTTATCCCCGCGAATTGCGGGATGAGCTGGAAACATTGGGGCGAATTCTGGTGCCCACCGCAAGCGGTCAACAGATACCGCTGGAGCAGTTGGCAAGTATCGAATTTGTTCGTGGCCCGCAGGTGATTAAAAGTGAAGATACATTTTTGCTCGGCTATGTGCTGTTCGACATGAAGCCGGGTAACGCGGAAGTTGATGTTGTTGAGCAGTGCCAGCAATTTTTGAACGAGAAAATTGAAAGTGGCGAGTTGATTCTTCCGCCCGGTGTCAGTTTTTCATTCGCGGGAAGCTACGAAAATCAGGTTCGCTCCCAAAAAACGCTGATGGTCGTGCTCCCTTTGGCACTGTTCATGATCTTCCTGATTCTCTATTTCCAGTTCAAATCGATCCTGACCACTTCGCTCGTTTTCAGCGGAATTCTGATCGCCTGGTCCGGCGGATTTCTCATGCTCTGGCTGTACGGACAGCCGTGGTTTTTCAATTTCGATTTCTTTGGTACTGACATGCGCACGCTGATGCAGGTGC
>JALWSL010000325.1 GCA_027080405.1 Planctomycetaceae bacterium | reverse complement strand
CGGGCAAGCAACACGATTGCGATCGGGCGTAGCGAATGATCATCCAGAGATTGGTGAATCAACGGACTGACCAGTTCAAAGGGCAACTCGGAAAGCAGGGAAAGCAACCCGGGAGTCAGTTCCGCTTTACCGCTTCTGACAAGCTCCAGATATCGCATCAACGCAGCCGAACGCGTTTCTCCCACCATTTTATTGATAAACAGAACATGGTTTCCGGTTCCGAATTTCTGGTTTTCGACCAGTGAGGCGGACAGCATCGGATCAAGCAGAAGAAGCTGTTCATATAGCTCGGTCAGACGTGGCTCCCAATTACTGTCAACAAGAAGATTCCGGGTTTTTATTTTTTCATCGAGGTTCAGCAGTGCTTGGGCAATTTTCTCTGTTTCTGTTTTGTTTCTTGCACCCGGCAGACAGGCCGAGACAATCAGGTGATGGAGATCGAAAGTGGGATGCGATTCAGGTGTGACCCGATTCAGCACTTTCCTCAATAGTTGTTCGTCAGCGGCATTCAGCATCGCGGCCAACCGTCCCAGTTCCCGGTCGAGTCGATCATGACCACTCGGATACATTCCGGAAATTTGAAGGCGGAGTTCGTTAAGAAGATCCAGTTCTTCAGGCAACGGAATTCGGGAGAGATACCCATCGAAAACGGCAGCGTGTCTGGTACTCGATCCGAATCCCCCCAGAGCGTGCTGAATCATGAGAACCGTTTCAAGTTGACGCTGATGATCGTCGAGTTTTTTCAGTGCCCCCAGTCCGATTGCGTGCCAGGCGTAGTGATGTCCGATGTAACCACGATCCACAAACGCCCGTGAGAGTTGAATCGCCGAAGACCAGCCTTTCTGGCGGACGAGTTCTCCTACGCTCTGAAAACTTTCGTCGGGCAGTCTTGCTGTTACTTGTGTGGCCAGATAGCGCACGACCCGGTCTTCGTTGTTGAGGCTGGCTGCAATTTCCGGTGTGAATTTCGTCAGCAGTTCATCAGGCGCATTGAGCAGTACCTGTAGTGCAGAGCGGAGAACGGCGGGGCTACTTTGATGAAAAAAAGGTTTCAGCGCGATTTTGTTCAACACGGTATTTCGGGTTCTGCCGTAGGCCCAAAGCGCTCGTGCCCGCAACTCCCGATTTTCTTCCAGTTGCATCGACAGCATGAAATCGACATCGGGGCCCTGAAATATCTCTGTCAGAATTTCGATTGCCCGGATTCGCTGGGCATTGCTGCGGTGCTGATCCAACGCAGCGATGATGAACTTTTCTTCGCCCAGTTTTTCAGCTTTGGGTTCCCAACGGGCTCGTGACCATGAGGCAAGTGGTTGTGGAGCGTTCAAAACCGCATCCAGGGGGGAGTTGTCATCTGGGGAGTCGCGATCAGCCTCTGCATCTTTCCGGGAGGTGGTTGTATCAGTTGCGGAAATGCGATAGATGCTCCCCTTTGTGCCACGCCCGCCCACTGAAATGTAGAGAGAACCATCGACCCCAACGGTAATATCTGTCGGGGCAAATCCATAATTTCCCTTGGCAGTGGCGAATTTTCTCGCCTGCGCAACCCAACTTGCTCCCTGTCTTTTCTTTTTGAGAGCAATCACACGACCGTATGTCCAATCGAGGACAAAGAACGCTCCGCGAAATTCTTCGGGAAATTGATGATGCCGATAACAGACCACGCCGGTAGGGGAACCCCGTCCCAATTCTGCCAGAACGGGGGACATCTCTGCAAAATAGTTGGGCTTCTTCCAGGAGCGTGAAACCCAGCCGTGATTCATCCCCGTGACCGTATGGAAAAAACGCGTCGGACGATACCAGGGCAACGTAATATCGCGTTCTCCATCGCTATCATAAGTGAACAGTTCCCCGACGGGATCGAAATCGAAATCGTAGGCGTTTCTCAGACCATCCGCCAGGATTTCCATTTGGATGAAATCGGGAGAGAGCCGGAACAGAACACCCGCATGAGCCTGGCGCACAGGTGAGTTTGGCGAGATCCCCGGCATTTTCTCGACTTCCGCCATGTTGCCCGCGATCAAATACCACCAGCCATCCGGCCCTTTCCGAATAGCATGGGTATGATGTTCGCCTCCTGCCTTGAAGGGACGGATCACTTCAGGCGAACCATCAGCGACGGAATCGTGATTGGCATCCTCAAACCGCAGCAGACCTGCATCCCCGATACAGTACAGTTTATTTCCGTCAATAAACATTCCCTGTGCTCCGGTTTTGAGGCCGGAATAATATTCACGAAAGCGGTCGGCTCGGCCATCCTGATTATCATCGAAAAGAACTCGAATATATCCCGGTCCCGAGGCAACCAGATTCCCATTGGCATCTGTTGTCAGGCATTGTATGTCGGGGCACATCTCCTGATCGGAAAACAACGACACCTGAAAGCCTTCAGGGACTTCCAGTGGAACTGGTGGCAGTTGTGAGATCGCCCGAGTCGGCAGGCAACCAATTGAAAAAAGGAGGGCTGAACATCGGAGGAAAAGCTTAATCATCCTGATTGTCTTACTCTGCTATCTGGAATGGGAACCGTTTTGATGACCGCCCCATTATACGTCAAGCAGGGAAGTGTTGCCACATGAGATAATAACACTCATCTCTTTTCGGACTCCGAATGTTGGTGTTCGCGTTGGTGTGGTTTCAGGAAAATCGGAAATGAGAGCCGAGCCGAACGGGTAGCGGGAAGCAGTATGATACACTTTGATCGGGGGAAGCACTTTGATCGGGGAAGGAGACCGCCGCCGAGATTTGCGACTCTATTGGGGAGGAGTCAAATGGGCATCGCGCAGATGTTTTTCCATTTCCCGCTGTGACTTATCGGGATCGCATTCAGAAATGGCCTGTAAAATGGCGTGATGGGCCTGTGAAGCTCGCCGGTGTTGTTCGGGATCGGATTTGCCACTTTCCCGTTGCGCGAATTTGACATAAGACCCCAGGATATTCAGAAGAACCCAGAACAGCGGGTTCCCTGTTGCTTTGGCAATCTGAACGTGAAATTGATGATCCGCTTCAATTGATTCCGGAGTGTCATTTTCATAGGAATCAAACCGTTTCACCAATGCGGTCAGACGGTTGATATCTTCTGTTGTTCTTTTCCGGGCGGCGAGCCGCGCGGTTTGAAGTTCGAGGCCCAATCGGACTTCAAAGACGTGTCTGAGAGATTGTTTCCCCTCCATGGAGAGCATCAACGGGAACAGTTTGGCCAATGTTTCCGAACTCATTTTGCAGACCGTGGTGCTTTTGCCGTGGGAGATATTCAGCACACCGAGTGCTTTAAGCATCGAAAGCGATTCCCGCACCGCGATACGGCTGACTCCGAACTCTTTCATTAAGGTCCGTTCACTGGGGATTGCCTCGTTGACAGCCCATTCGCCCGATTCAATCAGGTGGAGCATGTCATCAAACAGGCGAGCTGTCGTCCCTTTCTGTCTCGGTTCCTTCTCTGTTGGGCGAACTTCGTGAGTATCGGAAGAAATATCTTGAGGACTGTTTTCGGTCATCGGTGGTCACTCGGGATTACAGAGAAGCTATGACGAAATTTCAGGGGCGGACAGGCCGAAAAGCATTTGAGGGAATCGATTGCGGTTTACTCTCCGTTATCGACGGCCTGTTCGTCGATCCGGAGGATGTTTCCCCGCGAACATGCTTAAAATTCCAATGAGGATCAATAAAGGGATCATCATCCATAAATATTTGATAAAGGCGGCAATGAAGATGATCCCACCAATCAGATACCAGGGTAATCGCCTGAGAATCTTCGGGTGCTGAACCAGAACCGGAATTGCCAGCCAGAACGCACCGAGCATCGTTCCGACTCGCAGTAACGCACCATAGATGAGTTGCCTGCCGGGATCGGCCCACCAGACGCATAGCGAGGCGAAAAGAAAAAAAAGTGTCAGGGCCCCTAAAGGAACGCGTTTTGCCTGGAGTTCATTCGGTTCCATCAGAGGTAGCCATTCGAGATCTTGGAAAGCAGGGCACTATACCACCATGATTCACCGCACCGCATCGATGACAAGCAAAGGCGAACATCTTCTTGAAGCTGTTTCGATGCGGAAAGGAAGCGGTTTTACGTCGAGTCTACCAGATCAATTCTCAAATTCCAAATCGCCCCCCCCATTTCCGCAGCGTTGAACCACAGCCGGGAGTCAACCAAGTTCTTCCATCAGCCCCGCCAGGTGGTTGCATACTGTCGGACAGAGATGATGAGTACGCAGGTACTGCGAAGCGGCATCAGAGTCCGTCCGTTCGGCAAGTCTTTGCTCAACCAGCAATTGGCTGGCCTGGGCCACATCCCCGCGGACGCAGATTCCTGCTCGTGATTCTTTCAGAAATTCTTCGCCCACTTCGTATGAGATGATAGGTACTTTTGAAGCGATCGCTTGAAGAAACACGTTCGGAAACCCTTCCTGAGAGGAGGTATTCACAAAAATGTTCGCATGGCGGAACGCCCCGGGCATTTGAGAGTACGGCAAGGCATCGATGATTTTTACATTTTCCGGCGCCTGCTGCCTGATCTGTTTTTCAACATCATGATGGGAAGGGTTCATAATCATGACGAATTTTATCGAGGCAGATCGTAACGCCAGTTCGATCAACCGGGAAGGTTTTTTGTGAACCTCTTCTGCTCGCCCAATCCACAAGGTATATTTTTCTGTTCCCCACGGATTTTCAAACGAAGAATTTTTCATGCCCTTTTGCCACTCTTCAAGATCGAACGGATTGGAAAGCAGATCGGAATCACGGTCAAACCGTTCCTGTAGAAGTTGTTGTTGAAGTGTCGTCTGGGCAATAATTCGCCCCGCGTTTTTCAGAACCCAATAGCTCGGTTCTGCGTAGTCACGATACGGACTGATGTAGTCGCTTCCCGGATAAATTCGTTCATCGAGGTCCATGTCGTGGCCGATAAACAACAGGCTGGGACGTCCCAGCAGTTTGGCGTTATAAACCGTTTGAACCGCATGGGCATTGATGCCAAAGCCGCAGTAGAGGTCCGCATCGACCTGTCGAAAGATGTTGGCGACGTGACGCGGATCCCGATATTTTCTCCGCCACAGTGAGGTCGCCGCCAGTAGCGGGATTTCCCAGAGCAGTTTCCAACTCCAACGATTGAGACGTATCCCGGGAAGGACGGTCGTATCGAGATGCTCTGCGACATGCAGACGCGTTTCTGCCCAGAAGTCACGCCAGGGAATGAAGGTGATCCCATCGATCACCCGTTTTTTTTTCAGGTCGGGATGACGAACAATAAAGCAGATTTCATGATCGGTGTATCGGGCCAGTCCCCGGGCGATGGTAACTGCACGCGTTTCTGACCCCCCGAAAACTCCAGCAGCGGTCGGTTCGACAACAGGATAAGCGTGCAACAGGACAAAGCAGATTTTCATATCTTTAAGGCAGGCATCAATTTACAGAGCCTTGTAGGAGAATGGAAACTGGGTTGGCCATCCACGCAACGGATCTGTTTATTGGTCTCGATCTGTTTGGAACTCGATCACCGAATTGATCCCTTGAGATGACTTCTTTCATCTATTTCTTTCTATCGTTTGTCAATTCCCGTTATTGGCATCACAGGACGGAAAAAATGGCTTAACAGGTCCGTTCCAGTATTTCAGGGAATTGAAAACAGGTACCATCGGAGGCGGTGAATTCGCGGATCGGCCAGCGCTCGCTTTGGCCGTAGTCCTCGGTGATGTTCCTTCCGACAATGAATGTATGGGCAATCATTGTCGAACCGACGACACTTTGCCAGTGCCAGGGAGTGTGCGACATGAAGAATTGGTCTTCCCGCGGTTTGAAGACCTGTTCGGGATGTCGAAATCCCAATTGCCAGGCAAACGCGGCTGCCCGCCATTGATTGCCGATTTTTTTCTCTTGACAGATGTTTTTCAGTTCCTGCCAAACCTGCTGATGGCAGTCTCCCTCCTGCACCAGGGGTAATATCGCTGCAAGGGTTTCGCCGGCCTGTTGGTACTCCTGTTGCTCCTCTGTTCCAAGTTGGGAAAAGGAGACAGAACGGGAAACGGCGTAATGGACTCCCTTTTTTCTGGCGACAAAGTTGATGGTGCACTGCTTTTCGACAATGCCATTTCCGTAGGACCAATGTCGATACCTGCGTAAACGGCCATCCGCCAATACCTGTATCTGGACAGGAACGATTCCGCGCTTGATCGAGCGGTGAGCGACCTCACCCGCAATTTCAGATTCACTGGTATTCGGTGTCATATTTCTACAGGTTGCTTCTACTGCATAGGTTGCCAAGGCCCCCAGGTTTCGCCAGTTTTTTTCTACGACAGGTGATAGCTCCGCTCGCAGTTGTCCGATTCGTTCCTCCATCATGCGTGTGCGCCCTACACCGGAATCACTGATGAC
>JALWSL010000324.1 GCA_027080405.1 Planctomycetaceae bacterium | reverse complement strand
AAGAATCTGTTGGCTGGAGCAATCGGCTCGAAAGTACGTTGCAGTCACTTCGTCGAAAGGTGATTGTAACACTGTCTCAAGCTTCACCTGGGGCACAAAATGCCTATGTTGTACAGGTTGTTGCACTGAAGGAGATGGAAGATCTGGATGCGATCGCCGCCAATTCGCCCGGCGGAGCAACATTCCAGGAAAGCACACCACTCAGCAGAGACCTGAATCAAACACTTGGCCAATCTCGTCCCTCGGGCTGGATTCCTCAAGGAAGAGATTTTGCGCTGGAACAGGCCATTCTAAGACGCCTGCAAAAAAAGTCTCCTGGTTATTAACTCAAAAAGAATCTCCATGTCTAATGGAACAAATTTTGTCGATCGACTGATTGTTGGCTGTGGTTATCTGGGAAGACGGGTTGCGTTAAAATGGCTGGAACAGGGCTTGTCTGTTGCAGTTACGACGCGATCAGCAAAAAAGGCAAGGGAATTTGAAAAATCGGGTTTGCACCCGATTGTCTGCGATCTCCTTCAGCGCCACTCTCTTGAACATTTTCCAGAATCGAAAGTCGTCTTGCACTCTGTTGCAGTGGACAGGCAGTCCGGCCAGTCCATGCATTCGGTGTATGTAGATGGAACGTCCAATCTCCTTGATGTTATCCAGCAGCGGGCCAACCGAATTTTTTATATTTCCAGCACCAGCGTCTATGGACAATCTGCAGGGGAAATCGTTAATGAAAATTCCCCATGTAATCCAACTCGGGAGAATGCCCAAATCTGCCTGGAAGCTGAACAGCTCATCGAGGCATCGGGCGTCGATTCAATTATCTTTCGTCTCTCGGGAATCTATGGCCCCAATCGGTTGCTTGCGAGAATGAACCAGATCAGGCAGGCGCTCCCTGTTCCTGGTAATCCCGACGCCTGGCTGAATCTGATACACATCGAAGATGCGGTTTCTGCTATCATTGCAGCAGGTGACTCAAACCTGAGCGACGAAATCATCCTGGTCAGTGACGATCGTCCCATTCGCAGGCGGGAATACTATTCGTTGTTGGCAGATTTGCTACAGGCATCTCCACCAGGATTCAATGCAACGCAGAAGGATCCCAAAGGAGAACGGGGCGAAGGAAAACGGTGCGACAACAGCAAACTCCATCAACTTCTGCTAGACACGCTCCGCTATCCCGACATCACCGTAGGTCTCCCCCATGCGATCGAAATGGGGCATCGGAACTGATCGTGATCTACTCTTGTTGGTGTATCACTTGACGGGCGTTTCATCTTCGGGAGCAGCAAGGATTTCAACTTTCCTTCTCTCGCCGGTTTCCTTCTTGTCCATTTCGAGAGACAGTACACCCTGCTTCGATTGATCGGCGACCGACCCCTCTGCAGAGCCATCAGTATCGGCCTGGTCACCTTTTGTCTGAGGCATTGTAAACTGAAGCTGATCTTTCTTCGGTTGCACCGCAAAGTTTGCAATTTTTTTCTCATGGCCGGTCTGCGGCAATGAACGGGGTGCATTTTCGGTTTTTGTTTTCTCTTGTGCAATTGATTTCTGTTGCACCGTAGCGGTTGGCTGAACATCAGGGTCCGGCCAAGGGACTCCGTTAACGCGATCGCGATAGATATTCAACGCACTGACGGCATGATACAGCGGGCCGCATTCTGCCGATTGGTCACGATTATCGATCAGTTTTTTGGCCAGGTAATAAATGCCTCGTTCAATCCATTCGTCGTCTACCTGTTGATCACTAATCGCAACCATCAACCATTCCATCATGTGGCCAGTGGATGATATTTGTTCGCTAAAACTTTTGGGATACCCGTACCCCCGGAAATAGTGAGTCGGAAACGACCCGTCCCGCCGCTGCAGCGATCGCGCCGCCATCATATATCGTTTCAGTTTCTGATCGGCCTGGACCCAGACTCCCCTCAATTTGCCACCACGTCTCAAGTAATTGTTGCGAGAAACCGCCAACGAGTACAAATTGTGGGAACCGCCACAAGCCGCCTTTGTCACTTTTGTTTTTACCTGATTGGCGACAAGTTTTTCAATACTCCACGTTTCGCCCAATCGCGACGTCCAGGTTTCCGCTGAATCAACATAATGGGTAAGAAACCACAACGTCCAGGTCAGTTCTTCCTTCGGATTGATATCCATTTTGGCATTGTGAATGATATCAGCGACGGTGATCGTCCCGTTATCAACCTTGAATTCGAAATCGGTCGGCAGGTTGCACATCACCATCAGCGCCAAAGACTGATTGGGATGCCCTTCAAAATGGTAGGGCACCGTATATTTGTGAGCCCGACCGCCATGGACGGTTTTTTCAAACCAGGGAAGATCTCGAAAATGAGGATTGCTTTGTGAAATCCAGTCGATCGCGCGGATAATTTCGCCATCTTTTTCAATCTTGAAATCCCTGCGAAAAGCGTTCAAGCCATGATATATCTGCCAGGGGGAGTGCTCATTGGCGACCAGATATCGCCTTTCCGAGACTTCAATTGCCTGATCGACCAGTTTCAGCAGATCGAAATTCCTGCTCCGTCGAGATTTTGTTACAATTCGCGGCGAATGAATCGCTCCCTGTTCAGCCGGGGCTGCAATCGGCTCTTTGGCAATTACTGTTTCACAGAATGCCGGTAGGGATACACTCGCAAGCAGAAGAAAATTTCTTAGAAGTTTACAGGTCATCGCAGAGGCTATTTTCTCGATCATCAGAGGAGTGATTCTGTAACACCGACCAAGCAGGTCTGCCCGCGGCAACTATCGAATGGGACAGAAATACTTCCGGTTTGCATAAATAAAAGATATCAATGGCACAGCCCAGCCAACGTGGTGGACTTAAGCAAATGCAAATAGGTGTCGTTCAGGGCTGAGCAGCTTCGATATCCCTTATTTTCGACTATTCCACTTTCACCTGCCAATTACATTCAGCTTCTTCGTCTTATCCCTACATTCCCTCCATTTTCTCTTCTTTTATCGAAGGAGCGTTATCACAACGCCAGATATCGGTAATATCGTCTACCTGTCCAGGTTTCCTTACCGATTGTTTTATTTTACTCACTTGAGATTAAACCCCAGATTTTCGCGTTTCAGCTGAATTAGCTGCTTGCGACCGGCACAAAAGAACACTTCCCTTACCATGCTCGCCTTTCCATGTTGACAAGCACTACTGCCCTTCATTTTTTATTTTTGGGAGGGAGTGCCGCTTCGTCTGCTTGAGTTTTGCCTGTTTGATTTACGACGTGACCAAGTCTTTAGACTGCTATACATCGGCAGCAAGTGCTGTTGCGTGCACTGATTGGAGAAGCTGGCGGCATTCAGTTTCAGGCATTTGGACAAAATGTGCGTCATTCCCTTTTTTTAACCAGATTTCTTGACGAAAAAAAAATAAACGGTTAGACTTCCTCCGTATAAGGTCCTATAGCTCAGTTGGTTAGAGCGCTTGCTTGACATGCAAGAGGTCACAGATTCGAGTTCTGTTAGGACCACTCCGTAACTTCTTATCGGACGTAGACTTACGTCACTCGCCTTTTCGCGACGCGGTAGTAATTACACACTTTACTACACACTTTCGACGTGTTCAGTACCCTGAATTGCCCTGAAAGTGTCGCGAAAGAAAGGCGTTATCATGGCTCGCAAAGCCGCTGCTCCCTCATATCTTCACCACAAGGCATCTGGTCAGGCTTACACTCGCATCAATGGGAAAATGGTCTATCTCGGGGCGTTCAATTCTAGGGAAAGCCGCGAAAAGTGGGCGGAAATCGTCTCTGACTGGTCGGCGGGCAATCTTGACAAGTACGGCGAATCTGTTTCAGTTTCCCGGCTGTCAGTGGCCTATCTTAAATTTGCTGAATCGTACTATGTCAAGAATGGAAAAGTTACTTCTCATATTTCTCGGGTTCGCTCTGCTTTGAGAACACTGGTCGCTGATTTCGGAAATGTGAAAGCAGATTCTTTTCTTCCTCTCCATCTGGAGAAATTACAACAGAAGTATCTGAAAATTGGATTATCCAGGCACACAATTACCGTTTACACGAACATCGTTCGCCAGGCATTTCGATATGGCGTGACGAAAGGAAAAGTTCCTGCGTCTGTCTGGCAAGCATTATTAGCCGTTCGGCACTTACAAAGAGGGCGGACCGCTGCAAGAGAGTTGAAACCGATCCTTCCCGTTCATCCGTTCGATGTCATCAAAACATTACGCGAACTCGGGCCGATCACGGCTCGCATGGTTCGTTTGCAATACGTGACCGGGATGCGACCGGGCGAAGTCTGTTCGATGCGATTGTGCGATATCGACCGTTCGGGGGATGTCTGGAAGTATTCCCCCGAGGGGCACAAAACCGAACATCATGGACGTAGCCGGGTGATCCTGCTCGGGCGGAAGGCTCAACGGATTCTGCAACCGCTGTTGAATCGATCAGAAAAAAGTTATCTCTTCTCTCCCGAAGAACTGACGAAAACGGCTGGCGTGGCGGGGCGACTGCACTATTCCCAGCAGTACGACCGCACCAGTTATACCCGGGCGATTGCTCGGGCGGCCAGGCGGGCCGGTGTTGATCAATGGTCCCCAAACCGATTGCGACACACTTACGCCACCATCATCCGCAAGCGGCACGGCTTGGAGGCGGCTCAAATCCTGCTCGGGCATTCCAAAGCCGATGTGACGCAGCTTTACGCCGAACGCGATCTGCGAAAGGCGGAAGATGTTGTTCGAGAAGTCGGTTGACGATTCCCTTCCCGATCGGAATTTGAGAGAATATTCAGGCAAATGAGCAAACAGAAGCCGTTGCTTAAGGCGTTGAGCGGCTTTCCCTGATACAATGGGTTTGCGGGGTAGCTCCCCAAATCGACGGACGCAGGAACCGAGTCTTTAACGCCTTCTCGGGGCCTGTGTCCGTTTCGTTTTTGAAAGGCGTTGGAATGGGCGTTTTGACAAAAGAGGAATTTCGGCACGCAATGGAACTTTGCACAAAAACAAAGAACGCTATTGCTGCGATTGTTTTATTTTACGAAGCGAATCGCGAGGGAATAAAGCTGATCATCGACACCGATGATGATTCACAGGCTGATTCTGTTCCTGATACCGAAAGGGAATCGCTCGCCAACGACAATTCCAGCGGTAGCACGATAAACGCCTACACTGTTGACCATTTCGTCGGGGTTTTGCAGCGTATCCAGTTACTTGAGAAGCATCAGGAGGAAGGTGAAGAACAATCACCTAATTGGTATTTCTGGACATTGACCAACAAAAACTATTCCTTCCAGCACATTTCATCAAATTCTGCAGTGGCACTTGGTATGGAGATTGCGGGAAATTTCCTCTCGAATTGCTTTGTTCACTGGCGGTATTCGAGAATGACCAGAAGAGCAATGCAAAGCCGCGAAGAACTTTTATCTTTTTACAAATTAACAGAATTTGATGCTCTTGAATGGGTAGAAGAGAATTCCGATGCAATAGCTCCGTATCTTGAATCAATGGAACATGTGTTGAACCGATTTTTTTCCGGTTTTCGCGACACAAAGGAGGCATTAAAAGAACTCCGCCTGTTATTTCTGGATATGAACTACGAATGGGCATTGATATGCAGAGAGCATCCCCAATTCTACCGAGAGTTCAAAGCCGAACAGGACGCGCAACGACAAGCCAAAGAAGATGAGGCATTCAAACGGTGGGGGCTGATACTTGACCGGAAACAAAAGACAATCAGGCGAAAAGGCCGTGATGAGCTACCTGCTTCTATAGGTCCAAAAGAAATAACGCTGCTCACTGATGCTGTGCAGAATCCTGATAAAGACTCAACACCACAAATAATTGAAGATTACCGCATTGGCGGTGCAGTTAGCCAGGTAGGCCGAAATATCGCGAAGAACCTACGCGATATTCTTGAACCACTTGGCCTGACAATCTCAAAAGACGGAAAATATCGATTGGAAGAACTCACGTAACGAAAGTTACGCAAAACGTAACTGGTTATTACGTTGGTAAAGCTGCTTTAATCCATCCATGCAAGCCGTGACGGGCGGCGCAACTGTCTCCCTTAATACAGAGGGGCAGTCATTATTATTTAATGTGGAAGGGATTGAAGATGCTGGATTTGAGAACGGAAAAGCTGGAAGAGGCTCGCAAGATTGCTTGCCGATTGCTTGGCAATGGGATTGCTCCCAACACAATCTACCGCTGGATACGCAAAGGCTCGAACGGCGTGAAGCTGGAAGCGATCAAGGCCGGGCGGAAGTGGCTCACGACCGAAGCCGCGTTCAATCGGTTTTTGCAGGCTCGCACCGAGGCGGCTTTACAGACCGATTCTGCTCCCGATGCGGAAAGCGGGATTCCCGCTGATTGCAGCGAGGAAGAATTGCAGGCGGCTGGCTTACTG
>JALWSL010000323.1 GCA_027080405.1 Planctomycetaceae bacterium | reverse complement strand
GCCATGGATATTGGCTGCGAACATCCGGCTTCAGCATTTCTCGGGTTTCCAAAAACAGCCTTCCGAGCAAAGCGCACGCAAAAGGCAAGACCTCAGACGCCAGCATTGACATATCAAGAACTGAGACCCGAGAGGCCGATTTGGAGCCAATTCCCAGCTTGTCCATCCATTCCTGGTATGATCGGATGTTTTGGTCTTCAAAGCTGAAAAACGACTGCCATCTGCGGTCATCAAGTCGGGTACGCATACGAAGCTTAAGTGTCAGCAAATACTGGTCAATCTTCTTACTGCCTTCATTATCTGAAGACCTATCAACAAGATTTGGGTCACGAAACTCGTGGACAGGAACAAATCGAGGAGCGTCGGCTGATTTGGCGAAGTTCACACCCTCGTTCTGTCGAACTGAAATCGCGTCCAGAAGTTTGGTCCGAATCTCTGATATTCGATCCCTTACCTCTCTATCATTGTCTACTTTGCGCCATTTATCGGTATTGTCTGGAATCCAGTTAATCATAGCGCGAAACGCGTTCCAATCAACGCCTTCTGCATACTGCTCTGCATGATTGATGAAAACGTCAAAAGTTCCTGAAGCTGGCTGCCTAGGGTCGTCAAGCCAGGCAATAGCCGAGTCGATCTTCGTAATTGCAACCTGCAATGGATTGTAAGCCCCAACACCGGTTTGCGTCGCCTTGGCAATCGCCCACCAGTCCTTCAGGACAGGTTCCTGGGTCGCTTCGGATGCCTGAAGCCATTCACATATCTCCTCACCGTTCATCAGCCACGCGGGAAGGCAGAACTCCTCACCATTCAGGTAAAGCTTGTTCGGTTCTCTTTGATAGTTTGCCTGCTTACCACCCGAAAAGGCGTTCGCATATTCACCGTTGATGTCGAGAATGAATATGTGAGGGTCCGCGCCATCATCAGACTGCATCTTGTCATGCTCAAGAATGCCACGGATAAGGCTTGCGACAGTGTAAGACTTTCCTGAACCGGTATTTCCTACAACCGCCAATGGCCTGGAAAACAAGTCATTGAATGAGGCTTTGACTTTGGTACTCTCATCTCCAGTGTGGTGCCCAATTTCGAGCGGGAAATCGAAATCCCCGTCTGTCCAATCCCTTGGTTTGTTTCGCAATGGTGGGCGTCCAAAAATTCCAGATAGGACGTCGGGGTTGGCAACTTCTGCGGGCGTATCAAGCGTCGGGAGTATGGTTATGCCGGTGTCAAACTTCCATTCACCTTTCCCGGCTTGCTTGACCGTTCCCAACAACTGAACGGACGCGATTCTTCGAGGCTTTGTCAGTTCTAATGATAGTTCTTCATCTGTTGATGGATCATAGCTCTCTCTAGCCTCAAGATCGCTTAAAATGCCAATCGCATGGGTGCCCGCGCCGAGGTCAAAGGTCAGAAAAGAGTTGATGGCCACCGCTCGCTGCACGCCATCAGGCGTGGCGCGGGATGACGATTTTGCCTCCGTGGACAATTCGACTTTCAGCCGAAAGCCGTTGACCGAGACAACATGACCTA
>JALWSL010000322.1 GCA_027080405.1 Planctomycetaceae bacterium | reverse complement strand
GCTGCAGCTTTCGTACCTTTATTCATTGCTGCGCCCTGGCGTTGATGAACAGGACGTATTTTGCAGCGAGATTATTTCGCGGTTCATGCAGGAACTCGGACTACAAAACCGTGATGATCCGAGGCGGTTTACACCGGGTGGCTTGCTGCGTGACCTGACGCGCACGGGAGCGTACCGGTTGATCTATAAACAATGGGGGTAAAATGGTTTCTCGTCTACTTATCATCCTGATCATTGTTGGCTTGATGCCAGCAAAAGGGAAGTGCCAGTCAACAGTTCAGAAAAATGTTGCGAATCGCCCTCCCTACACTAACCGACTGCCAAATTGTGCGACACCCAAAGGATACACCGGAAGCTATCAGCACACGGTGACCTTCGATGAATTCAGTGCACTGAAAACTGCAGTTCAGCGGCTGGAAGTTGAGCTGGGAGCCATTGCCAGGGAAAGGGGAATTCGCGGATTGACCGGCCCACAAGGAAGGCCTGGTCCGCCTGGTCCAGCAGGACCGCCCGGACCACCTGGAACTGTTGGCGATCTACCAGAACGAATGGAAGATGTCGAAAACCGGCTCAATCAGGTAATCAACCATCTGAACAAGCAAATTGCCGACAAAAAAAAGAAAAAACCTCCCCAGACTCCGCCGTCCCGCCCTGCTGGCGAAACCAAGGCAGCTGCTATTCGGACCGATGAAAAGAATCGAACCCCCTGGATCACAAAACTGCTCACCCCTTTGGCTGGACTTGTGGGAACCGCGTACGCCGGACCTCTGGGCGGTGCCATTGCCACAGCATTCACTGGATACGCTGGATGGTTCCTGTTTGGTCGCAAAAAGAAATCACCGCAACAACAACGTCGTTACCAGGAACAACGCCCGCCGCCGGTGGGAGGCTACCGGGGGAACGTAGTGCAAAATGATGGCTCAGATGAGTATGTGGAGATCCCGGCACCGGATCTCTACCGAGAGGCGGTACAACGGGCGGCCAGAGGGGAAACCGGAGTTCTTGGCGATCAATTGGTGGGCGTCAGCCAGTTGCAGTGGATCGCCAATAAGTATGCTATCGAAAACAATCAAGTGTGAAGGAACACAATGAATAATTCATTTGCTCAAACAAGGAAGAATGTCAAAAACTGGGGTTGTCGTCAGGTTATCAGCGATTTCATGGCGTGGCGGGAACAAATCTGCCTGCGTGGTGAATGGGATTCGGCGGGGGGCTGGGATGATCCACTCAACCAGCTATTTGCCGATGAAGCCGGACGCATCCGCAAGACGATCGCCATTGTGACGACGGAGAAGTCACTGGCGGATCAGATCGCGTTAAATGCCAAGACAGACAAAGATGCCGCTGATGAATCGCAGACACTTCTGGAACGGTACACGCAAGGAAAACCGCTTTCGGAAGATGATGTTGTGATGCCCTCTTCCATCGGCGATGAAAACGAGTTGCCTTATGACTTCAGTGGTGCCGATCCCAACATTCCCCAGGTGCAGAACCGAAAAAACAAGGATCTGGTATCGCTGGTCACAATGATCGACCGAGCAGTGAAAGAAACGTCGAACCTTGATTGTCAAGGGTACGGCACAACCATCCCCAAATCCCAATCAGCAATGATTTTGGCCTTGCTCGACTCCATTTTTGTCCTGTTGCAGCAACGTGGTGGCGAGAAGAATCGCCGCCGTATTGCCCAGGGAACGACGGCAACTGAAGCGATGGCAGATGATGTCGTGGGCACTGAAATTGCGAAACCCGATGATAAACCGAAAGCGTAATGTTCCCTTCCTCAGCAGGGCGTGGTGGCTCGCCTCTCAGATTCTACCACGCTTTGCTTTCTCATAATCGGAAGCCCTGCCATGTTTGGACTGACATTCCCCGCCAAAGTCACCAAGGTAATCGACGGCGACACTGTCGAGGTGGAGATCAAGCGAACCATTCGTATTCGTCTGTTGGATTGCTGGGCCCCAGAGACTCGGACAACCGATCTGGTCGAGAAAGCCAAGGGAATCAAATCAAAGAAGAACCTGCAAAAAGAAGCGCAGGGGCAGGACGTCAGCGTCTCTGTTCCTATTGACGCTGAGGGTAAGTTTGGGGATTCGATGTCGTTTGGTCGCGTGCTGGGTCACATTGTGCGTAAGAGTGACGGGGTTGATTTATCTGCCCTGCAGGTTGCATCTGGTTTCGCGAGCAAGGAAAGAGAATCTTGATGTTTGGTCTCTCCCTCTATGAATTCATTACTGTAGTCGGCCTGATTGCCGGTGCCGTATTCTGGTGTGGTGCCATGTATCAGCGGATGTGCGACATCGTCAAAGGTTTTGAGAAGCTCACTGGCAGTCACGAGCAACTTGAAAATCGTGTTGATCACATCGAGAATCACCTCGGCATCCCCAAGCCGCCAATCGGCAAGCCACCCTTCTGACTGGTTACCGAACGCTCAATAGGTACTAATTTTCCAGGGTTTGCACCCGTCCCCCATAGGGAACAGCGGGTATATCAAGCACACTTTCTTTCGCGGGGTGCGGATGAGTTCGTATGACGAGCACAAAAAACGGACGGCAGCTCGCCAAGCAGAACAATCTGCGGCTGGTCGTTCGATCGGTACCATCCCGGCGGTCAAGAACAAACGCCGAAAGAACAGGGCGAAAAAGTCGCTCAAGTATTTTCTGGAAACCTATTTCCCGAACGCCTTCCCAATCGCCTGGTCTCCCGATCACCTGACCGTGATCAGACTCATCCAGTCGGCTGTGATTGATGGCGGATTGCAAGCAGTCGCCATGCCCCGCGGATCGGGGAAATCGACCATCTGTGCCAGGGCTGTTTTGTGGGCATTGGTTTGTGGGCACCAAAGTTACGCGATGTTGATTTGTGCGGACTCCGGCAAAGCGGTCAAGATGCTGGATGCATTGAAATTGGAACTGGAAAAGAACCAACTGCTGTTCGAGGACTTTCCGGAAATCTGTTACCCGATACGCAAGCTGGAACGGATCGCCAACCGGGCTAAAGGGCAAACGTACAAAGGACAATCGACCGATATCGTTTTCAATAAAGACATGGTGGTGCTTCCGACCATCAAAGGCTCCGAGGCTTCCGGAGCAGTGCTGGAAGTGGGGGGAATTACTTCGGCGGTGCGCGGTGGACAATACACCCAGCAGGATGGAACTGTCATTCGGCCATCGATTGTCCTGATTGACGATCCGCAAACACGTGAATCGGCTGGCAGCCCGAAACAGAATCAGGACCGCGAACAAATCATCTCGGCTGACTTGCTCGGAATGTCCGGCCCTGGGAAAACGATTTCCGTGCTGATGACCTGCACCGTGGTTTACCAGGATGATCTGGCGGACAAGATGCTGAATCGGAAGCTGCACCCGGAGTGGCACGGTATCCGGATCAGCATGATTAAATCGATGCCAAAGAATATGAAATTGTGGGAGCAATACTCCGACATAAGAGCATCTGAGCTTGTTGAGGACCGACCACACATCGAATCGAACAGATTCTACAAAAAAAATCGCAAAGCAATGGATGAAGGGGCGGAAGTTTATTGGAAACACCGATTCAATAAAGGTGAGGTTTCCGCGATTCAGTCCGCAATGAATATCTATCTGCGGGATCCCCAGGCATTCGCTTCGGAATATCAGAATCAACCGCTCGAGGAGGATCTATCTGGTGAGGTCTATTGGACCGCCTCAGAAATCGCCCAGAAGGTGAACGGCTATGAACGCCGACAAGTACCTGAAGATGCCCAACTGCTGACGTCGTTTATCGATGTGCAACGCCGACTGCTCTACTGGATGGTAGTTGCCTGGGCGGATGAATATACCGGGTGGATTATCGATTACGGTACTTTTCCGGAGCAACGCCGGAAAACATTCGTCGCCCAACGGGTCAGCAATACGCTCGAAAAAAAATACAAAGCAAAATTCGAGGTCGCGTTACGCCAGGGGCTGATCGAACTGACGGACAAGATTCTCGGGAGAACCTACAAACGGGATGACGGGAGCGGATCGCGCGTGCAACGCCTGGCGATTGATGCAGCCTGGGGAGAATCCACGCACATTATTCGCTCGTTTATCCGTGAGTCACCCAACGGCGGTTTGATGCTCCCCAGCTTTGGAAAGTCGGTCACCGCCAAGGGACGCCCGATATCCGCCTGGCAAAAGAAAAAAGGGGAATGGCGGGGGCTGGAATGCACCATCCCCCCTGCCAAAGGACGCACAATTCGCCATTTAATGTATGACACAAACTTTTGGAAATCACAAGCGATGCGGCGACTGTCGTCACCGATTGGCGAAACGGGTTGTGTGACACTCTATGGCGGGCCGCAACATCGACACAGCTTTTTGGCAGAACATCTGGCCGCTGAGAAGCCGAGAGACATCGAGGATAAAAATAGCGGGCGAGTGGTGACCGAGTGGGCTCTGCCGCCTGGAGTGACTGAAAACCACTGGTTCGATTGTTTTGTCGGGAATTGCGTGCTGGCCAACACGATGGGGATTTATCCGCCTGGATTCGTCAGGCAGGGGAAAATTACAACCAAGAAAAAAGGGAAGGTGAAATACCTATGAGTGTCACTAAAACGACAAAGAAAAAAACGTCTCGGACTACAAAACAGCGGACCAGTAAGAAGAGTGCGACGAGTACCTCAGCGGATACAACCGCGACCAGGTGTCCGAAATGTGGATCAACCGAGCGGATCCCGTATCAGCAGAAAAAAGAGATCGATACTTCTGGATTGGCTCCGGACGGCAAACCGGCAACACATATTCTTTTGCAGTGGACTCGCTGCAAGTGCTGCTTGCAATCACGAGTCGATCGAACTTACCACAATAGGACTTGATATGGCCGCCGATTACAGCACGGAAATTGCAGAAATTGAGGACATCCTCAATTCCGGTATCACCGAAACAATGGAAGATGGCCAGATGGTCCGTCTGGACCTGCAGCATCTGCGTCGGCGGCTGTCGGAATTGAAACGGCTGAGCGGTCAGAAGAAAAAACGCCCACGCATCGGCAGTATAAACCTGGGGAGCGAATGAGTCATTCATTTATCTACACGGGTTGGACCGACAACGGTCAATCTCTCAGCATCCCTGAAAAAGGGACGCGATTGGGATACGCAGCGGCTGAAAACAGCAATCGTCGCAAGTCCCCCCCGCTTGATCTCGGAACCGAGGATCGGGTTCTGGACCGTAACAAACGCCGGCGTCTGATGTCGAATACTCGCGATCTACGTCGCAACTTCGCCCTGGCAGCCTGGATCGTTCGGAAGCATCTGGATTATGTGGCCAGTTTTTCTTTTCAGATGCGATCCGGAGATGAGAATCTGAATAAGCAGATCGAGCAAAAATTGAAAACGTGGTCGAAGCCTAAGCATTGCGATGTCTCGGCGCGGTTCTCTTTGCGGAAAATGATCCGCCTGATTGAAGCGAAGGCCGTTGTCGATGGCGATTGTGGATTCCTCAAGGTCTCGACACTGCGAAACGGAAAACGTATCTCGCAGCTTCAAGGAATTGAGGGGGATCGGGTTCGGGATCCTGATTTACCCAAACAAGATAATAGTGAAAAGTGGGTGCAGGGGATCAAAGTTGATTTAGCGTACCGACATCTGGCGTATTCCATCTACAAGCGAGACAAAGGGCGGCGAACGATTCCAGAGCGAATCGTTCCTGCCAAGAACATGATTTGGCATAACGGCTTCGTCGATAATTTCGACCAGGTGCGCGGGGTATCACCGCTATCGTCCGCCCTGAATACGATGCGTGACTTGTATGAGAATTTCGATTACGCCTTGAGCCGGGCGAAAATCTCCCAGCTTTTTGCGTTTGCGATCACGCGAGATATTGCCGCCCTGGAAGAAGAAGCTGATTCAGGGTACGGACATTACAAGAATGCGAAAACTGGCGTCGATTTGGATGATGAGACGCCAGCGGACCAGGACGATTCACCGGAATACGATGTCGATTTCGGAAAAGGACCAGCTTTCCTCGATATGGAACCGGGACACGATGCGAAATTCCTCGAGTCGCAACAACCAAGCGATCAGTTCCGGGAATTCACGCTGACGATGTTGCAACTGGCTATGAAATCACTCGATATTCCCTTTTCGTTTTACTCCGAGAACTTCACCAACTTCTTCGGATCGCGGGGAGCTTTGCAGCATTACGAACGATCTTGCCGAGACCGCCGTGAAACACTGCAGGGAATTCTCGATGAGATTACCCGCTACGTGATTATGACATGGATTCTCAACGGCGAAATCGAGCTATCAAAGGGAATGAAGCTGTCAGATTTAACCTGGGAATGGGTCGCGGATGGAATTCCCTGGTGGGATCCAGCCAAGGAAATCAGAGGGGATGTCATGGCGATCGGAGCCGGGTTGGACACCCCGCAG
>JALWSL010000321.1 GCA_027080405.1 Planctomycetaceae bacterium | reverse complement strand
ATGTCGCGCGTACCAATCGGATCTAACCCACTGGTAGGTTCATCAAGCAGAACCAGATCGGGATTATTGATCAACGCCTGAGCCAAACCGATTCGGCGGGTCATCCCCTTGGAGTATTCCTTCAACTGACGTTTGCGGGCGTGCTTGATACCCACGAGTTCAATCAATTCATCGCAGCGCTGTTTTCGTTCCTGTTTGCTCATATTGAACAATCGACCGTAAAAATCGAGTGTTTCGTCGGCATTCAGGAAACGATACAGGTAGGATTCTTCAGGCAGGTATCCGATTCGCTCGTTCTTTTCGACGTTCGAGGAAGGCTGCCCGAATATCCGGACTTCTCCCGCAGTCGGGAACAGAAGCCCGAGCAGCAACTTCATCGTAGTCGTTTTCCCGGAACCGTTCGGCCCGAGCAAACCGTATATCTCCCCTTTTTTGACGTCCAGACTCAACGATTTCAAAGCCTGCACCTTCCGCCGACCCCAGAAATCCCGATAATCCTTCGACAAATTGCGAATTTCAATGACGTTTTCTGGCTCGCTCATGCCCGATCGTCCTTACTGCTTTAAGCTTCAAGAAGGTAAAAAAATGAGAACCATAAATAAAAAAGGAACATCTGTGGAATTGTTCAAGAAAGAAAATATGAATGGAAACATTCCAAAGATCGTATCCTGACGCTGAGAGATCCCACCAATACCAAAACAGGTGTAAATCAAATCTTCGAATTCCTAAATCGGGCAGACAGCCCCGCTCCCTCGACATCGAAGCAGAAATTCAGAGTGCTCTACCTGCTCCCAAGGCCTGAAAAGGCTCCAAAAGAATTGATTCGGAAGGTGCTCTCCCCCAGTTTTCCCCACACGGACCGCCCGGCAGGAAACCGCCAGTCAGTATATGGAGGCCTCAACCGTCTTACGAGTAACAGATCGAAAGTGTTGGAGTTTTCGGGCATTTTTTACAAGAGAGCCCCACTAACCGGATTGCCTGTTCTATTCGGACTACTTTCGCCCCGCCTCCGCGCTTCATTCCATTTTCATGTAATGCCATAATGCCTGACAATTCCTAGCTTGAAAAATCAGCCCGTCTCGATCGGTAGCCCGTTTTTGCCTCACTTGCAATGCCGCCATTCCCCGCCTGATTCAATTTCCTGCAAGCCAGTTAAATCCTAACTGGAGATATATAAACGGGTTAGAGCCTCTGTGGACGGCATCACAGGAAAAATCTTCACCAGGATTATTTTTTTTGTAGATTCTGTTGGCCTATTTACGTTTGTGCTCGCGTGATATGTGGATGACAGCGGGACGACACCAGGTGACGGGCTGAGATGATTGGAACATGCTTACATGAGTGAGGTTATGCTGGAGCGGGATGTGCCCACGTGCAGTGATGGCGTTTCGCGATGTTGGTGGTGTACGAAAAGCGAAATATACAGGCGGTATCATGACGAGGAATGGGGAATCCCCGTTGCCGATGATAACAGGTTGTTTGAAAAAATCTGTCTGGAAGGCTTTCAATCGGGTTTGAGCTGGATCACGATTTTACGAAAACGTGAGGAATTTCGGGTCGCCTTTGCAGGATTCGATTTCGCAGAAGTGGCTCGCTATGGCAAACGGGATATTGCCCGATTGTTGAAAAACGAAGGAATCGTAAGGCATCACGGGAAAATTGTTTCCACAATCAACAACGCCAATCGGGCCTTGGCGTTGGTCAAAGAGTTTGGCTCCCTTTCAAATTTCTTTTGGGGCTTCGAACCGGTTCGCTCGACTACATTCAGGAAAAAGGAAGAGATCCCCACTCAAACAGACGAATCGGTCTTTTTATGCAAGGAGCTGAAAAAAAGAGGGTGGACTTTCGTGGGGCCAACCACCTGCTACGCTTTTATGCAATCTACAGGAATGGTCAACGATCATTTGAAGGACTGCCAGCAATGGGCGGAAGTCGAACGCGCCCGCATCGAATTTCCCCGGCCTCTTTAACAGTTTTGCGGTTCGTCTGTAGCAACCGCCTTCGACAGCCAAACCGCTGTAACCGCTGTCGAGGAAGGAGCTTGCTACACCGCCCTGTCCTCAGGCACGCGGGAAGGAACGTTATTCACCAACCCCCTTACCAACCGTAGTAGAAGCTGTAGCCATAACTGTAGCTGGGGTAGTACGGCAGCGGACCGTACGCTGCGCCGTAGGGATAGTAGTTGTAGCCTCCGTAGTAACGATACCCACCGTAGTAGTTGTAAGGTCGAACCCCGTAGTAGCCATAGTAAGGGTGACCGTAACCGGAATATCGGTTCCGGTAGCTGTATGAATGGGGACGCCAGGAATAGGAAGGCGAGTAGCTACGAAAACTATACGGGCCGCGATGGCAACGGGGATGTGCCTGTGTCTGATTCAGGGCGGCGGTCACCGTAATTCCCGCGGCCAAAAAAGTGATAAGGCTCAGATTTTTCATCATCCTTCTCCTTTGCTGGTCAGAATACTCTGTCACTGGTTTCCATTCTGCTTTCATTGTATCCAATCCAACCCCGAATGGCAGAAAAATCAAGGATTTCAGTTGGAATCTCGAAGATCTCGGTCTTGGAACTCTTGGCAAACAAAGACAGGCAGTAATAATTCGGTTACAAATTCAGGGTAAATCTTTCGAAATCGATGAACTTCTACAGGAACCCGATCGATGTTGTCGTACCTGCTTTACATTATCCCGCCGATGTTGCTGATGGTTTGGGCTCAGTATCAGGTGAAATCCTCTTTTGCCCGCGGAATGCAAATCCCGGCTCGACTTACTGGAGCCGCCGCAGCCAGGCAGATTCTTGATGCCAGCGGATTGACAAATGTACCTGTCGTGGAAACTCAGGGGTTTCTTTCCGATCATTTTGACCCGCGTGCCAACGAAGTACGCCTCAGTCCCAATGTCTATCGCGGTCAGACCGCTGCCGCGGTTGGGATTGCGGCTCATGAAGTAGGGCACGCCATACAATACGCACAGTCTTACACACCACTTGTCATTCGAAACCTGGCCGTCCCGGCTGCCCAGTTTGGAGGAGGGGCGTTCACAACGCTGCTGTTGCTCGGTGTCCTGCTCGGTTCAATGCAATTGATGCTCCTGGGCGTTCTTCTGTTTGGCGGTGTTGTTCTGTTCCAGTTGATCAACTTGCCAGTTGAGTTTGACGCCAGTAATCGGGCCAAGAGAATCCTTCCCGAAATGAATATTGTCGATCAACAGGGGGCAATCGCCGTAAACCGGGTGCTCAATGCAGCCGCGCTGACTTATGTTGCCGCTACTTTGCAGGCAGTTTTGACGTTTGTTTACTATTTTTCGCTTTTTTACGATCGCAGACGATAAGGCAGGTTCCAAGAAGAAGTTGAACTCATTGGGACCGTTTTCTTTCCCGTGGAGGGGCCTGCTTCTGTCCCCTTTTTTCTTCTGCATTGTTCCGTCACCCGGACCAGACCGGTCCTGATTTGTTAAATGAGGCAGATTCGGCAGGTTGTTGCGGTTTTGCGGAATGTTGCGGAGCACAAATTTCTTCGCAGCCTGGGTGTCCTCTCTTTCCGAAGTACCACAATGCTGATGGCGTTTCCATATGAGGGAGCGACCATAGCCAGGTGACGGATTCCAAACGTGATGGGAATTCGTTTCTGAAATGATGGTTGCGTTTGAGACAGATTTGTGACCAATTTTCGGGAAAACTTTCGCTGGTCTCATCAATTTAACACGACAGCGATCCGATTCAGTTGACCCCGAAAATCCCGGTAGGGCAGAAAATCATCAATAGGAGCATTGTTTCAGAAGAATAGGTTCGTGTGTTGTCAAGGCAACTCATCAACACACGTGTTGACTGTAGAGATGACTGACTTTGATTCTGGTATCTGTTTCTCGTTGACTTGACGGGTTGTATTCGGGACGAGGCTTGATGACCGATTTACATGCGAGTTTAACATTCGACTCTGGCTCATATGTAAAAACAGGCCTGTGTGCCAAAGTCGTTACAACCGGAACAACCGGAACTGAAAATGCGAAATCCTGTTCAACTTGGCGTCTGGATTATTTTGGCAACCGTTTTGAGAAACAGTTGACGAAATAGACAGACAGGTTTGCCCGTACTTTCCGTGTCGAAAGAACAAGGCATGTGACTCACACCTGTTGGGATTGGCCCAATCGTCATTGTTCTTGTTCGCGACGTTGTCCTCAGAAAAGAGTTCGAGGAGATTTGAAATGAAAAAGTTTGTTTGTGTTGCTGCCGTCCTGACCATCTGTTGTATGAGTTTTGCAGATGCTGAAGCTGGCTGTGGTCTGTTCAAAGGTCGTCTGCTGCGAAAATGTCGTGCACACTTCCACCGACACACCTGCTGTGTTGATGATTGCTGTGTCGATGACTGCTGTGAGCCTAGCTGCTGTGCTCCTAACAACTGCTGCGATGACAACTGCTGCCCATCTTGCTGTGCTCCAGCTAACTGCTGTGACGACAAGTGCTGCCCATCTTGCTGTGCTCCTAGCAACTGCTGCGACGATGGTTGCTGCAAAAAATGCTGTGAGCCTAGCTGCTGTGCACCATCTTGCTGTGCTCCCAACAACTGCTGCGATAAAGGTGGCAAGTGCTGCGTTCCCAGCTGCTGCTGCCCAAAGAACTGCTGCGATGATGGATGTGCACCATCTTGCTGTGCACCATCTTGCTGTGCTCCAGCTTGCTGCACAAAGTAGTTCAAAGGCAGTTTTCAGGACTGCATGAGAAGTAGACGACTTCGGTCGTAAAGAATTATGAAGACGATGGAAGACCCCTCTTCCATCGTCTTCTTTGTTTTTAATTGCATTCTTTGGGCAGCTTGACTTGTCGGGCACGCACGCTGCTGGTACGCTCCTGTCGGAGGGGTACTGTCTGAAAAAGTCTGTTACATTTTTTGTTGATGGGGCCTTTCTGCCTGTTGAATCTGCCCGGGCTTTGTTGTCATCAGATTGGTCATCAACAGAATGACAGTTGCAGCTGTCTGTGTGGCAATGGAGTTGGCTGTTCGCTTTCCCGAATCTTCCCCGCTCGCTCACAACTTTTCTACGGGGCTGCCTGATGAGAGTTTCCATTGTATTTTCACTTCTGTTTTACGCGACTCTCAGTTGGTCAGCTTCGATTGCCTGTGCAGAATTCCGGGCGGGAGCGGCCAAGGTCGATATCACACCCGCCAACGGTGTTTCGCTGGATGGTTCGATCAGTAAAAATGGCCCGGTCACCTCGGTGCACGATCCTGTTCACGCCCGCGCATTGGTGCTGGATAACAATTCCACCCGTATCGCCATTGTCATTTGTGATTTGTGCATGGTTGGACGGGATGTCTTCGATAAAGCCAAACAGTTGATCGAGCGGAAAACCGCTTCGAAAATTCCTGTCACACATATTCTGCTCGCCGCCACGCACACTCATGCTGCTCCCAGGGCGATTCATATCGGAAAAGAGCCGATTGATGATCAATACCACCACCTGCTGGCTGAAAAAATCGCCGAGGCGGTCGTTAAAGCGAATTCGCAACTCGTTCCCGCCCGCATTGGTTACACCTGTTTCAACAAGCCCAATCTGATCGCCTGCAGACGTTTCCTGTGCCAACCGGGAAGTGTCGGCCCGAATCCGTTTGGAGAAACGGGTGAACGGGTCAAATCAGTCGCAGGAAAATCGAGTGCCATCATTAAGCCAGCCGGTCCTGTTGATCCCCAGTTTTCCGTTCTTTCAGTGCAAACGTCAAAGGGGCGTCCGATCTGTGTGTTGGGCAATTTCAGCGTGCATTACTGTGGCGGTTACAAGCGTGGGGCGGTCAGTGCCGATTATTTCGGCTATTTTTCAGAAGCAATCGAGACAGGGTTGCGTTCCGAACAGACCGATTCCTCCACGCCCGCTGTTATTGGCATGATGTCGAACGGTACCAGCGGCAATACGGGGGCCTTTCCTCGGTCTGCCGGACAGAAAAAATTTTCCGCTTTTGAAGGAATGGTTTTTTATGGGCGGATGCTCGCTGGCGATGCCATCAAGGCGATCGGGCAACTTTCCTATCAACAAAACCCGCCGATTAAAATGATCGAACATGAACTCTGTTTGAAAGTTCGCCGGCCCGACGCGAAGCGCCTTGCCTGGGCAAAACAGATTCTTTCGTCCTCCCGAGCGAAATGGCCTCATCGTTGGTCGAAAATTTATGCCGACGAAGCTCAGCATCTTGCCGGGTATCCCGAGACTGTTTCGATCATCCTGCAGGTGATTCGTATTGGGGATATCGCGATTGCCTCCTGCCCCTGCGAAGTCTTTGCCGAAACCGGGCTGGAAATCAAAAGACAGAGCCCGTTCAAAAAAACATTTACGATCGAATTGGCCAACGGTTACGGCGGCTATCTGCCTCCCCGCAAGCAACACGAGTGGGGCGGCTACGAAACCT
>JALWSL010000320.1 GCA_027080405.1 Planctomycetaceae bacterium | reverse complement strand
GGACTATAATTTCCTAAAATTTCTCAACAAACCCCATAAGAGTTTCAACACATTCTTATACTCCCGTATGTACGGTTTCTAAAATCAATTCGGGATGCTGTTCTCCATCGATGACGGCTCGTGTCAACGCCAGTAAAGCTGGTTCCATTTTTTCGCGGATTTCTTCGGAAACGTGCCGGGCCGCATTGCGAATGCCTTTGACCAGGCGAATCACTTCTTTGCGATCCTTGTCCCGTTCAGCCTCGGTCATCGGCCTGATCGCAGAGGCGTTTTTCTTATGCGCCAACTGGGACGGATCGACCAGACGGCCAAAAGGGTTGTTCTGCAACTTCTTTTCCAGTTCGAGCTCTTTTGTTTTTTTCAATCCACGTTTGGCAGAATCGAGGTTGGGATTGATTGTCAGGGCTGTCTGATAGTGGGTTGTTGCCATTGCCGTATTTTTCTGTTCCAGATACACATTCGCGATATTCAAATGTGCCTGCTCGAACTGTGGGTTGATTTTGATCGCTTCCTTGTATGCGGAAATCGCAAGAGAATAATCACCCGCCTGTCGATGGGCAATTCCCATATTGTAATAGGCATCGACCTTCCTCTTGTCCCGATGGATCGCTTTGCGTAACGCCTCCAATGCTTCTGCCGGACGCTTCATCCTGTTATAGACAGCCCCCAGGTTTGTCAGCGGTGTTGCGTTCTTGGGATCGAGTTCGGCCTCCTGTGCATAACAGGCAGCCGCCTGTTCATATCGTTCCAGGCGAAAGAAACACATTCCCTGCATGTCCAGAAGCTCGATCTCTGCCCCGTGCCCGGAAATAATCGCTTCCAAAACATCCAATGCTTCCTCAAATCGTCCCTGTTTGATCAGCTGCATCGCTTCCTGTTTTTGTGTTTCATAGGAGCTCATCGCGAATGCTTTCTCTCAAACATCAATTTCAAAAAAGCTCTGGTCTGTGCGTATGATACTCACCTCCGCCGGATCGTGCAAAATGAATATTCACTTTTGCTCAGCTTCAGGAAAATTGCCTTACTGGTTTAATTTACACATGCCAATCCTGGTTGATTGGCTTCTGTATCGAGTTGCCGTGTATCAGGTTATCGTACATTGTCCGGCTGACCCCTGTTTGCGAAATAGTGATGAGCATGCATACATGGTCATGGTGTCATGAACAGGCGATGCAGGTTTGCTGGACTGGTGGCGACCGGTTTTTCATCTCATTCGCGTGAATCGGGTGAGGCTTTCTCTTCGGCTGCTTCAAGAAGTGTTCCGGTGTAACCCGCCTTCGAAAGGGCGGAGAGAATTTCTTCCTTGGGAACAGGGCGGCAGATTTCACTTCCGACAATCGCCTGCTGTTTTTCATAGCTGACATCAACAGCCTGAACCGCGGGCACGGATCGGATGGCTGTCGCGACAGCTGCCGCACAGCCCTCGCAACTCATGCCCTCAATCTTGAATACGGCTTGATTCATTTTATCGCTGACAGATTCAGACCCACTGCCGATGATCGCCGAGACGTAATTGGGAAATAGCAGGAAGG
>JALWSL010000319.1 GCA_027080405.1 Planctomycetaceae bacterium | reverse complement strand
ATGGTGAGCAATCTGTTCGGCACGATTGAGCGAACCCGCTATCTGTTCCGTCACACTCTCAAAGCGGTTCGGCAGTTGGTGGCGATGAAGCTCGATCCTTCGCAGGCGTTCAAACATCCACTCAAATCGTTGAGTTCCCTTCCAACGGCCAGGAACATGCTTCCTAAAAAAGTGCGAGGTGGCCCCGTACTGGCGCATCAAATAACGATCGAACAACTCCCCCAATTGACCAGTTGGCCCGATGATGGCGGTCCTTTTATTACGCTTCCCCAGGTTTATACGGAAGATCCCAACCAACCCGGTTTGATGAATTCCAATCTGGGCATGTATCGCATTCAACTGGCAGGAAATGAGTATCAGAAGAATGGCGAAATTGGATTGCACTATCAACTGCATCGGGGTATCGGCGTGCATCACGCAACCGCGATTGAAAAGAAGCAACCGTTTCGTGTCAACATATTTGTTGGTGGAACCCCGGCGATGACACTGGCAGCGGTGATGCCGTTGCCCGAAGGGATGTCGGAGTTGATGTTTGCCGGAGCGTTGGCCGGACATCGAATCGAAATGGTCCCCCAACCGAATCGCCCCGCGATTTATGCTCAGGCAGATTTTTGCATTACGGGAACGGTTGAGCCGGACCGCCTCCTGCCGGAAGGGCCGTTTGGCGACCATCTCGGTTACTACAGCCTGAAACACGATTTTCCGGTACTGAAAGTGGAAGCCGTCTCTCATCGTCCAAACGCCATTTGGCCGTTTACGGTTGTCGGAAGACCGCCCCAGGAAGATACATCGTTCGGCAAAATCATTCACGAAATTACCGGGCCGATCATTCCGACGGTACTGCCGGGTGTGAAGGAAATACATGCTGTTGATGCAGCGGGCGTTCATCCTCTTCTGCTCGCGATTGGCAGTGAACGGTACGTGCCATATGCGAGGCAGCGAACTCCGCAGGAACTGTTGACGACCGCGAACGCCATTTTGGGGCAGGGGCAACTTTCACTGGCGAAATATTTGTGGATCGCCGCTCAGGAAGATGACCCTGCGCTCGACTGTCACGATATTCCGAACTTCTTTCAACACATGCTGCAGCGGGTCGATTGGCAACGCGATCTTCATTTTCAAACGCGGACAACCATTGATACGCTCGATTATTCGGGAGACGGCCTGAACGCCGGTTCGAAAGTGGTTATCGCGGCAGCAGGGCCGGTACGTCGAGAATTACCGCGAGAAATTCCCGGTGATCTTTCACTGCCAACCGGTATCAACAAGGCTCGTCTGATCATGCCGGGAGTGCTTGCAGTCTCCGGATTGGAGTTCAAAAAAGATGAACAGTCGCGAGGTTTGAGCTGCCTGACGCAACTTCCCGATTCGCATCCAGTCAATCAATTTCCGCTGATTGTAATCGTCGACGATGCCGATTTTGCAGCCAACTCACTCAATAATTTTTTGTGGGTCGCGTTCACTCGCAGCAACCCGGCGGCAGACCTGTTCGGGATCGGGGCATTCACCGAACAGAAGCATTGGGGATGTAGC
>JALWSL010000318.1:2661-6407 GCA_027080405.1 Planctomycetaceae bacterium | reverse complement strand
TCAAAGAGGAGCGCACAATTGGGAGCACGTGTTTCAGCAGGCGGCGTCGCTTCGTTCGCCATTGCAGTCAACGGCTCCAAATGAACTTTAACAGTCTGCTCCCCGCCAGCTTGCAAATTGAACTCTTTGACGAACGCATTGAACCCCTCTTTCACTACCTTGAGTTCGTGCGTTTGACCATCGGCTTCGATGGCGACGGTCTGTTTCTCTTTGCCAGTATTGAAGCTGACTTTCTTTTTGCCATCGACACTCACAACCGCACCTGCCAGTTCCGGTTGATCGATCTCGAGGATTATCCTTCCTTCCGGCGTTTCTGCTTTCAGGAAAATACCGGCCGTCCAGAACAGGGCGATGACACCAAGCAGTCCGCCGGCAACCAATAGCCACAGAGCGCTGGATGATTTTTCATCCTTCTGCTTCAATCGTGAAAGAATTCCGCCGCTTTTGATTGTTTCATCCAGAAAGCCGGTTTGCAGCGTCTCCTTTCCACCAGTTGTCTGTTGGGGTTGGTCAGCTTTTTGCAGTATCGTCGGAGTCTCGGCATTGACCTGCTCTTTGAGAAATTGATCGAACGCCGTATCACTGGTTGAAATTCGTCCTGCTGAAGAAACCTGAGATGCCTCCAATACGCCGCAAGATTGTAACTCGTTGATGACCTGGGTCATTGTCTGTTGTCGATCTTCGGGAGATTTGGCAATCATCTTCTGGAACACGGCATCCAGACCAGCGGGGATTTCGGGACGCTCTTTCAACAGCGACGGGATCGGATCGTCCCGATGGGCAAAAATTTTCTTGACAACGGTATCGCCGCCGTAAACCGGCTTACCGGTCAGCAGGAAGTACAGCATGCAGCCGAGACTGTAGATATCGCTGCGGGCATCAGCCGTTTTGCTGTCGACTGCCTGTTCCGGAGCCATATAGTCAACGGTTCCCATGACCATTCCGGTCGAAGTGAGACCGCTTACAGCGTCCTCTCCTTCGAGGGAATCAATGCGGGCCAATCCCATATCCAGAATTTTTACCGTCCCATTTTTATCGAGCAGCATGTTGGCTGGCTTGATATCTCGATGAACCACTCCTTCCCCATGAGCGAACTCCAATCCCTTCGCAGCTTGCAGTACATAATCAACTGCCCGCTCAACCGGAAGCTGACCTTGCTGCTTGACGAGTCTGGAAAGATCGACTCCCTCCACACATTCCATCACGAGGAAATGAATGCCCCCCGCTTCATCGGCATCGTGAGCGGTGACAATATTGGGATGCGACAGTTTCGCTGCCGCTCGAACTTCCCGATGAAAGCGCTGTACGGTTTGCTTATCCTTCGCCATTGCTTCGGGCAGCAATTTGAGGGCGACTCGACGCCCCATGCGACGATGCTCAGCAAGGTAAACCTGTCCCATGCCTCCCGAGCCGATGGTGTCCAGAATGACATAATTTCCCAGCACCAACCCTTGCGTTTTTCCTTGAAAAATCCGCTGTGCCTGATACTTCGTCAGCTTCTTGTTTCTGACAAGAATCGCCGCGAACTCCCGTGCCGTTTCGGCAGGATATTCCTGTTGAAAGACAGAGGCCTCTGCAGCAGACACCACTCCACTTTTAGCGAGTTGTCGAACAAATTGTTGAACCGTGATAGCCAAGCCCATCCCTCAGTAGAGTCAGGAAAGAGAGGTTACAGAAGAGCAAAAATTCCGTGAAGTTTGAATGTTCAGTATAAATCCAGCCGGAATCCGAAGCAATGGATACCATTGGAGTTAAAGAAATTCGGCCTGTTTTCGATGGAGCTTCTACAGAAACAGCCTCAAAACTTCAGACTGCACAGTAGTCTGACTCGAGACTTGCGTTGATTCTCCCAGAAAGGAAATTTCCTAATGCTGATGATTCTGGTTTGCCTCGGCAAAAAGGGGCAACAGGTTGGCTCAACCAGTCACCTGACCATTCTTTGGAAATGCCCCATTCGGCGTCTTGCTCGTGGGATTTGTAATCGGCATCAGAGGTTTCCTCAACTTCTTCTATTCAAACGGCATCCCGTTCCCTGAGGATTGTCGAAGCAAGATCGCTGAAAGCCGTTGCTCACACTTATCTTCGTTTACTACAATCGGAGTCAGTCTCAGTTTGGATTTTGGGGATGATTTGGTAACCTGATCCTCAACGGTGATCGGGTTCAGAAAATGGTTGGAACGAAATGAGATATTCAGATACTGTAAAGGCCGTGCTGATCTACGCAACCATCGGATTTGCTGGCTGTAATAAAGATGCCGGTCCGCAATCAAAGCCGTCATCATCGCAACCACCTCCAGCGTCTCAAGCGAACGATGACTCGACAGACACAAAGCAGGAACCGTCGGGATTCGAGGAATTGTTCACTGCAATTGTTAACGCTTCCCTCCGTGATTCCACTGAGCAAGACGAGCAGGCGGGTTGGAATGCGCTCGAAACGATCGACAAGTTCGATAAGAGCCAAAATAAAGCGTTCTTGGCGTTCCTTGAGGGGAAACTTGATGACTCGTCACCCTTCATCCGAATGAAAGCGGGTTTTCATGTTGCTCTAATACGCGGCGATCTAGGAGTGGAGCAGGAGAATGAGGACTTGGTCCCACTCTTTATCGATCTGATTAGTGATGATGATTTGTCTGTGCGAAGAAAAGCCATGATTGATATGGATCCAATCGTGCGCAATTCCAATCTGGGCGACAAACTGAAACCGCTGGTGCCCGTCTTGATTGAGGCTTTGAAAGAACCATCCACGACTTACCACGCGATTACGTATTTGGGAGATTTGGGGCCGATGGCAAAGCAGGCAATTCCGGCGATACGGATGGCAGCAGAACGGGACAATGACAAGATCATTGATCAGGTGAGCGAAGAAGCCATTCGAAAAATCGAAGGAGATGGTAAGTAACAGCCGGGAACTCCCAATTCGCTCGACAAGTTCCAAATTCACCCTTTTGTGGCCGCAAAATGTTCGATTTTCTTATCACCGTCCTGCTGGTAGCGCTGTTTGTGCTCGGTTTATTCGGGTTGGTTCAGTGGGTACTCAGTTTCTTTCCTCGTCTGAACTCCGAACGACTTGGCCCGCCCGTGGGAAAGTGGTGGCTTATCCTTTTGGGGATCGTATTTTGGCTTGACAGCCTGATTGAACTACTCAACTCAGAAGGACCGTCAACGTGGACGAAGGATGAGTACATGAACATCTTCTATTTGTGTGCCGCAACATACTTGATTGTACATGTCTGGAGATCGACGACGCAGCCGACCAGGGAATCGACACAGACCAGAGTACCCGAAGACAGCGATACAGGTCAGCCTTAGAAGGTGTTTTAAAATTGCCTGAATTATGAAAATGTGCGACGACTCCCTTTTCGTTTGGCTTTCAATCATGGAAGAAGAAGCTGCGGAAATGGAATGCAAAGATTATCCCGGTCGTCTCACAAATCGTCAATGGCAGGTCATTCGTCAATTATTACCTCGGAAGAAAAAACTCGGAAGAAAGCCGATTGATCGCAGGCTCATTATTAATGCTATTCTCTATGTGGTCCGGACAGGATGCCAGTGGCGGATGCTGTCCAAAGACTTTCCGAACTGGAACACGGTTTACGGCATCTTCTGGCGGTGGCGAAATGACGGCACCTGGGAAAAAATCCATGATGCCCTGCGGATTAAAGTACGGCTGGCCGTTGGTAAAAAGTCGACACCGACCGCTGCCATCATCGACAGTCAATCGATCCGTTCAGCCGAAGGAGGAGCGG
>JALWSL010000318.1:0-2651 GCA_027080405.1 Planctomycetaceae bacterium | reverse complement strand
GGGGCTATGATGCAGGCAAAAAGATCACCGGACGCAAACGTCACCTGGCTGTCGATACGCTGGGAATGATATTAACAGTCGTGGTGCATGCGGCCAGTTTTCAGGACCAGGAAGGAGCTCGTCAGGTTTTCAAAAAGTTGAAAGAAAAGTTTTCTCGACTGAAGGTTATTTTTGGAGATTCGGCTTACGGACGAAGTGGCCTGCCCGCCTGGGTGAAAAACTCGTTCGGCTGGATTTTGCAGGCGGTGTTGCGTCCGGTGGGTATGAAAGACTTTGTCGTGTTGCCCAAGAGATGGATTGTTGAGCGAACCTTTGCCTGGCTCGGACGCTATCGACGGCACAGCAAAGATTACGAAAAAACAACCGAGTCAAGCGAAGCGTTGACTTACATTGCCATGATTGCATTGATGTCAAAACGACTCGCCGTCATGAAGAATTGATTTTTAAAACAGCTTCATTAAACAAAACTTAACATGGAGAGGCCTTCCCATTGAAAAAACGAACAGCACTCACGACGGTGATCGCTTTGGCGATTCTGGCTGGTTCTGCTGCCGCCGAAGATCGATCACCACAGACCCTTGCTGGGACGAAACCGTTGACGATTGAAGGCGACATTGCGTCACAGATGGTTGCCGGGGCCGAACGGTTTCTCCTGAATGAGATTCAACGCTCACTCGAACGTCGAGCAAGGCACTGGAAACGAAATATGTCGTCGCACGCCGCTTATGTGAAATCGATTGAGCAGAATCGCCTGCGGTTTCGCAGAATGATTGGACTGCGTGACAAACGAATGAAATTCGATGAGCTGGAATTGTTGGCGACAACGAGCCGGCCAGCACTGATCGGGCAGGCTAACCAGTTTGAGATTTACGCAGTCCGTTGGCCGGTGCTTAAGGGGATTCACGGTGAAGGCTTGTTGCTTTGTCCAACCAAAGGTACGCCGGTCGCTGATATCGTCGCAATTCCCGATGCCGGGCAAACACCGGAGATGCTTGTCGGATTGACGCCGGGCATTGCACCGGAATCGCAGTTTGCCCGCCGGTTGGCCCAGAGCGGATGTTGCGTGCTTGTGCCAACGATTATCGATCGCGGCACACAATTCTCTATCGCCAGTGGTGGTCGACAACATACCAAAATTGCACACCGGGAACTTCTCTACAGACCTGCGTTCCAGTTGGGACGGCATATCATCGGCTATGAGGTACAGAAAGTGCTCGCAGGCGTCGATTGGTTCACTTCGAATGCAGGTGACCGAAACTCAAAAATAGGCGTTATCGGCTATGGCGAAGGTGGACTACTGGCGTTTTACAGTGGAGCCGTGGACCGGAGGATCGACGTCACAGCCGTCAGCGGCTATTTCAATTCACGACAGAATATCTGGCAGGAACCGCTCGACCGCAATTTGTTCGGACTACTGTACGAATTCGGTGATGCGGAAATCGCCTCTCTAATCGCGCCTCGTTCTCTCCTTGTCGAAGCGTCTGCTTTTCCCGGCGTGACGATCCCACCCGGTACTGGCAATGGCCCGGGACGGCTCGTGACGCCGGCGTTGGAAGTCGTGCAAAAGGAATTGAACCGCGCCAGCCATCTGGTTAAGGGACTGAAACCGCGACCAGCAGCCGCACTGATCATCAGTGGCGATGGCAATGGATCATTCGGAACGCGAAGTTTTCTGAGTGCGTTTCTGAAGCAGTTGGGAAGCGATCACGAAGTCCCTGACGCCTCTCCTATGGCAAACACCCCAGACGTAAATCACCTGGGCGGAACGACATCAAAGAATCGGCGACTGTCGCGGCAATACAACGAGATCAACACGTTCACGCAGAACTTGCTCCTCAACAGTCCTTACGTCCGTGAGGAATTTATGTCGGAGGCCGACCGCGCATCGCGTGATCCAATCAAGTTCAAACAAAGTATGAAGCCGTATCGCGATCATTTCTACAATGAGATCGTAGGCAACTTCGATAACAAGCTCGCTGATTTCAACGCTCGTTCGCGAAAAATCATCGATTTACCAACTCGCGTCGGCTATGAAGTGGTCCTTGACGTCTTCCCGCCACACGTGTTCGCCTACGGTATTCTGCAGATTCCGAAAGGAATCAAGCCTGGTGAGAAACGACCAGTGGTCGTCTGCCAGCACGGCTTGGAGGGCAGACCGCAGGACGTGATCGGTGAGCAGGACTACGCACACTACAAGGCGTTCGCTTCCGAATTGTGCGAGCGCGGATTCATCACTTTCGCTCCACAAAATCTTTATATTTTCGGTGACCGCTTCCGCACTCTGCAACGCAAATCCAACGCCATCAAAAAGACGCTCTATTCATTGATGGTGCCGCAACACCAACAGATCGTCCGCTGGCTAAGCAGTCTCGACGTGATCGATGCTGATCGGATTGGTTTCTATGGTTTGAGTTACGGCGGCAAGTCGGCGATGTACATTCCGCCGCTCGTGGATGGCTACTGCCTGTCGATCTGCTCGGCCAACTTCATGGACTGGAACTGGTATGTCTGCAGCGACCAAATCAGTGGCTATTACAATGTCGGAGAATACGAGATGTTCGAATTCAATCTGGGCAACACATTCAACTATTCTGACATGGCTGCGTTGATCTTTTCACGGCCTTTTATGGGTGAACGTGGTTATCGGGATC
>JALWSL010000317.1 GCA_027080405.1 Planctomycetaceae bacterium | reverse complement strand
AACTGGAACTGAAACTGACCGCCGACGAACAGGTTGCCATTGGCGAAACCGCCCATCTTCATTTTATCGCCCAAAACACCGGCGATGGCGAAGCTCATGGTGTCGTTCTTCAAAATCTGATTCCGGTCGGTTTTGAGCATCCGGCAGGGACAGATCTCGAATACGATATTGGAACCCTCAAACCGGGAGAGAAAAGAGAGGTTGATCTCCAGCTGAACGCCAAAAAACCGGGCATCTACCAGAATGTTGCTTCCATCAAAGCCGAGGCCGGTTTCAAAGCGGAAGCCAAAGCCTCGCTCGAAGTGATCCCCGCGGTGATGACACTCACCCGTAAGGGGCCATCCCGCCGGTTTGTCGGTCATGCCATGCAGCAGACGACCATTCTCAAAAATAATTCCAGGAAACTGCTCAAAAACGTCACAGTCATTGAATATGTTCCCGCTGGTTTCAAATTCAAAAAAGCCTCGGACAACGGGCTTTACAGTGAAGAGTTGAGAACGATCACCTGGACAGTCTCCGAATTGCCCAGTGGTCAGGAAATCAGGGTCACCTCGACATTGATTCCCACCAATATCGGCACTCAGACAATGAAGGTCAAAGCTTTGAACGCCTCGGGACATCAGGCAGAATTGGCAACGAATGTAAAAGTGGAAGGCTTTTCTTCCCTGGCTGTGCGCGTTCCCGATGCTCGCGGGCCGGTTTCCCGGGGAGAGCGGGTTTCGATTCGCTTCAAGGTGGTGAATCGTGGCTCTGCCCAGGCGACCCATGTTCGCGTCACCTGCAAAATTCCCGATCAACTGGAGTATGTGTCCGCGAACGGGCCGGTTAAATCCGTCCTGAATGGGCAGGTGATCACTTTCGAACCGATCGCCGCACTGGGAGCGAATCAGGAAGAGACGTTCGATGTCGTTTTCTCGGCTGTCAAGGATGGCGATGCCCGCGTCGAGTTTGCTGTCGCTTCCGATCAGGCAACCACCCCGCTGACACATCACGAACAGGTCGTGATTTATGGCGAGTAAGATTCACGAACGGAACTCAAAACAAATCGCGCCAGCGATTTTGCCTGTTGAATACATTGCCCGCTGAATAATTTGCACATTGAATAATTTGCTCATTGAAGATCGACAACATGACTGAGCCGACCGCGGATCTACTGGAAACCTTTGAAAACCCCCATGTGAATCGGGACTACGTTATCGAAACGGTCTGTCCGGAATTCACTTCGGTCTGTCCGAAAACCGGTCAGCCTGATTTTGGGACGATTACGATTACCTACATCGCAGATAAACTCTGCTACGAGCTGAAATCCCTTAAACTCTATCTGCAGCAGTATCGTAATCATGGTGCGTTTTATGAAAGCGTCACCAATAAAATTCTGGATGATCTTGTCGCCGTCACCCAGCCACGCATGATGGAAATTCGGGCAGATTTCACGCCGCGAGGTGGCATTAGAACCTCGGTCATCGCCAGCTATCCCGATGAGCTGATCGACGAACTGAGCGACCCGGACGAGTTCAGCGACGAACCGTAACATCCGCAAACAACGCGCGACCAATGGCTGATCGGATGAAGAACGGATTGAAACGCCTCTGCTTCCTCAATCGTTCCGCTGGTATTCGATAGCAAGATAGGGAGTGCCGTGCACACCATTTATGGTTCACAATCAATAGGAACGTACTGTCATAGCAGTCCCCAGTAATCAAAGGTGGTGCTTTAATCGTGGTACGCACAGTGAACCCTATGTCGCTCGTCACGGTCAGACATTGCAAGCGGAACGGCGCCAGCCGGCCGGTATTGGCACCCCGGCACTATAGCGATAATAAACACGGCTCGCAGAGCCGTGGCACAAAGCATCAACCGGGGCACCCGGCCTCTCGGCACCCAGCCACTAAAGTGGCTGGGCCACCCGCCGTTGGAAGTTCTGTTCTTTCTGCTTGAGCGTAAACAGGTCATCAGTCGCAGCTTTGATGAACCGATCAGCCTGGATCATAAAACCACCCGTCCCGACAGCCGGATCCTGCACGATCTCGCCCGGCTGCGGTTTGATGCAGTTGACCATGCTTTCGATTAAAGGCCTGGGGGTGAAATACTGCCCGGCTCCCGATTTCTTTTCGCTGGCATTTCTTTCGAGCAACCCTTCGTATAAATCGCCCAGACCTTCTTCACGAGCCGAGTACCAATCGAGCTTGTCGATATCGGTGACGATCTTGGCCAAATTCTTAGGCTGCCGCAAAGACGTATTCGCGTTGGCAAAAATAGCCTGCACACGTCCCGAGCTTTCATTGCCCAGATGCACCAATAGCTCCCGATAGAACGCCAGCTGATCCACGCCATCCTTCGCCGTCAGATTATCCCAGCGATACCCCTTGGGCAATAACGATTCCTGCTCTGTCTCCTTCATCATCTTCAGAAACATCAGAAAAGTGAGTTCCGTTACATACTCATGATACGTAATGCCATCGTCACGAAGAACGTGGCACAGCGACCAGAGTTTGGCAACGATGTCTTGGGTGGTTGTCATTGGGGGATAATTTTCTTGTGCAGGTCTTCAACAAAACGGAGTTGATCATCTGAGGGAAACTGGACCCTGACGGGGTGCATTACAGTATTTCGTACGGAATTTAGTTTTTCAATGTCTTTGAGAAAATCATCATATTCGGCTTTGGATAGTCCATTCAAAAAAGGAAACTCAACTTGATGTTTATTCCGATTCGTCTGAATTATTTTCTTGAGGTCCATGAAGTTAGTGTAAGTGAATGGCTCATAATTCGCACCAGTAGGATCATTCTCTCGCATCGATGCACAAGACATGCGAATGTCTTTCGGAATCCCTTGTCTCCACCAGCCATCTTCATCGTCACCAAAAAGATCGATAAGTGTGTTTTTGATTGCTTCGTGAAGTGTTCGTTCGATGTCTCGAATTTGAAGATAATGTTCAGCGATGGCAAGGCGAGTAAATTGGACGTAGCGCACGTCATCACCATCATTAGAATAATCGGCCCTGATGCATAAGTAGATGCCTATCGGAGATAACAAGCCCTTGCCAGCGGCCTTGTATAAATTGCTATAAATCGAAGCAACATCACAACGAAGCGTTGTCGCCATTTCATTAGGTGACCGCCCTTTTTGAACGAAATCAATTACGTCGTGTATACGTGCCATGAATTCTTTACTTCCTATACTGCTGCCTGCCACATCGCGTCGGCGATGTCACGCAAGATCATTTCTAATTCACCTTTGAAGACTTTGTTCAATCTTGTGAAGCCGCCCATTTCTTTGAACTGACCGGCGTCGAGAGCTTCGCGGTCGACGATGATTTCCTGTGCCAGTTGTTTGCCGATTCGCTCCAGCCATTTGCGTTGTGGAACGGTCCAGGAACGACTGGCAAGGATTGTCTGCATCGCCGCCTTGACGCGGTCTTTGTACGCAATTAAAGGTTGATTCAGTGCCACATGATGAACTTCCCCACGAATAGTGGGCGCGTCGTTAGGGTTAGGCGGCTTCTTCAAACTCTGCGGGGCTCAGGTAGCCCAGAGATGAGTGAAGCCGTTCACGGTTGTAAAACATTTCTATGTACCCGAAAAGGCTACGCTTCGCCGCCTCTCGCGTTTCATAACTTTCCTGATGGACCAGTTCCTTCTTCAACGTCGCAAAGAAACTTTCCATCATCGCGTTGTCCCAACAGTCGCCCTTGCGGCTCATGCTACACGTGATGCCATTGGTACGCAACAACTGTTGATACTCATTGCCACAATACTGACTTCCGCGATCCGAATGATGCAATATCTCTTCACCAGGACAACATTGCATCAACGCCATCCGTAACGCGTCCAGCACCATTTCTTGGGTCATCGTTGCAGACTTGCTCCAGCCGATGATCTTTCGCGTGTACAAATCCAGAACGCAAGCCAGGTACAGCCAACCCTCTCGAGTCCAGACGTATGTGATGTCACTCGCCAGAACCTGGCGTGGCTTTGCTGCTTTGTCAAACTCTCGGTTCAACAAATTCTCGGCCACCGGATACGCATGGTTCGAGTCGGTCGTCACTTTGAACTTCTTCGTCGTTTGTGCTCGTATGCCAGCTTCCTGCATCACTTTCGCCACCATGTTTTCACTGCAGGGAACACCCCGTTTTTGCAGTTCCTTGTGGATTCTTGGTGAACCGTAATTCTTTTTTTGTTTCTTGTGATGAATCTCCCGGATGTCAGCCTCCAGCGACTTGCGTCGCCGTGACTGTTCACTCTCCGGCCTTCCCTTCCAGGAATAGTAGCCGCTACGCGAGACCTGCAAAACCTTACATGTCAGCGTAATCGGCCACTCATTCCTGTGATCCAGGATGAACTGAAACCTCAGTTCTTTTCGCTCGCGAAGAAGGCCGCTGCTTTTTTTAATATTTCGCGTTCCATCCGCAGACGTTTGTTTTCTGCACGCAGTCGCTTGACTTCTTCGCTGTCCGAGTCTTTCTCCCGAGAAGAAAACTGACCTTTCCAACGCTGTAACGTATTCGAGCCAATCCCCAGTTGACGGGCTGCTTCGGTTACCTTGTAACCCTGCTCGGTCACCATCTTGACCGCCTCGATCTTGTACTCATCACTGAAAGTACGACGTGTTCGTTTCGCTGCGGTTCTGTTTGTTGATTTCTGTTTACTCATTGATTCTCCTCCTCAGAACAGGATACACTCTTATCCGCGCGCCCACTATTCGTGGGAAAGTTCAACACGACTTCCATCAATATGCTTTATGATGTGTTTTGCGAAGGTGTTTTTCTTCCCATAGATTGCAATGCTCCACTCCATTTTGCTGATGACGCTTTCTGAACTTACGACAAATGCTGGCGCTATAAACCGTTCTCCCTCACTTAATCTGTGTATTTTTGCCCTGCCTCCCAGAAACTCAGGGATCCATTCAATTACCGCTGTCTTAAGTTCTGAGTCGGTCATTATTGTCCCTATAATCCAATCGGAGCAAGGTAGCGACTGTCTTGAAAATCAAGTGACGATTTCATTTTCGTTCCATTTTTTTCCTTCCTTGATCATCAGGTTGAGGATGGTTAAAAGTTTTCTCATGGCGGCGATGAGGGCGACCATTTTCGGTTTTCCCTTTTCGATGAGTCGATCGTAGAACGCTTTGATCTTCGGGTTGTACCGTTTGGCAACGATAATCGGCATGAACAGGGCGTTACGAATTTCGACACGTCCGCCGCCGATAGTTCGTTTTCCTCTCATCATTCCGCTGTCCCGATTCGTGGGAGCAACGCCGACGAGCCGAGCGATTTCCTTTCGATTGAGTTGCCTCAATTCAGGCAGTTCAGCGATCAGCAGAGCGGCGGAGGCTTCGCTCAATCCGGGAACAGATTTAATGATCGCCGCTTTTTTCTGAGCCTGTTCGTTTTGTATTACTAACGGTAAAAGCCTGCGAACGGCTCGCAAACTTTTAGAAAAATCTCAATTTGGTTACGGTGGTCAGAACAGACCAGCCGTGCTGGGCGATCAGTTCTTTTTGTTGTTGTTCGATTTTCTTTAATTGTTCTTTGAAGAAAAGAATGGTTTGGCGAATCAACTCACCAATTTCGGCGTCAAAGGTGGAAGCGAGTCTGTTTTTCTCCTGAGTGATCAGTTTGGTGAGCTGACGTCTGCGAGCGGTCAAATCGCTCAGTTTCCGCTGGGCCTTCGACAAAACCGGCGTGAGGCGAGGTTTCATCATTTCAGCGAACCGGGCGATCATTCGGGCATCGATCTGATCGGTTTTTGCGAGTTTGTTGTGAGCTCTGGCGAAGTCGCGAATCTGTCTGGGATTGACGACAGCGACGGCGAAACCGTGCTGTTGCAACTGATCGACGAGTTCCCGTTCGAGCCCACCTGTCGCTTCGAGGCAGATCAGTTGTGGTTTTGCTTTTTGAAGTTCTTTGAGAAAGAGTTTGATTCCGGCCGGTGTGTAGTCATAGACGAATCCTTGAGAAACAGGTGAGAAAGCGACATCGAATTTCTTTTTTGCGATGTCGACTCCGACGAAGATTTTGTTATGCTGTTTCATGCTGAATCCCTTCCTTGCTGATACGAGCTGGTGCAATCGCACCGCTCTGGCGACTGTACGGGTTAAGGCATAAAAAGCGAGTGACGATCCAGCTACGACACGGTCTTCACGACCCAGGGTGTGACGATCTGCCACTCGCGTCCCTTGATACCGGTCTTGCAAGACCGGTATCAAGGTTTTTGTTTTCTATCCAAACGAGCGAAGAAAAGACAGTTCATGCAAGATACAAGGGTGTGCAGTGCACACCAAGTATGACGTTGTAATAAATGGAAAACATCATTGCTATTGTAGACAGCAACATGATCCGCACAGCGGACCCTGCGTCGTTCGGCTCCTCGGCGTTGCTCCCACGAATCGGGACAGCGGAATGATGAGAGGGAAACGAACTATCGGCGGCGGACGTGTCGAAATTCGTAACGCCCTGTTCATG
>JALWSL010000316.1 GCA_027080405.1 Planctomycetaceae bacterium | reverse complement strand
ACTTACAGTCAAACAAAAAACAAACTTGGCGCTGTCCAGCTAATCAATTCGCATCAATCTGCCCGCGGGTGTCTGGGCAGCGAGATCCTGGATCATATCCAAAGTTGCCTGTTCAATTGCCTGTTCCCATTGCTCAGGCGAAAACTGTTCCTTGTACGGTTCTCTGTTGTAAGCGAAATTGATACCTCGTGAGCTGTTGATGAGTGCCCCCAAACCGTTCATATCGAAAGCAGAAGCGATATCGGCTGCTCCACCTCCCTGGGCACCGTAACCGGGAATGAGAAAGGGAACGTGAGGCATCACCTGACGAAGTTGCTGGAGTTCAAGCGGATAGGTTGCCCCGACGACAGCCCCGATAAATCCATAATTGCCACCGGTAGCAGATGCCGCCCGGCAGGCCGCTTCCTCGACCGATGCGGCCACTTTCTGATACAACTTTTGATGCTGGTCGCTGTGATCCTGAAAACTTGCCGCTCCGGGATTACTGGTGCGCACGAGGACATAGAGCCCTGCCTCACGCTGCGCTGCGGTCTCGATAAACGGTTCGAGTGTATCTGTCCCCAAATACGGATTCACCGTCAGGGCATCCGCTGCAAATGGAGCCGCTTGTGGATCCTCTCCCGCCAGATACGCTTTGGCATAGGCTTGAGCTGTCGAGCCGATATCGCCCCGCTTGGCATCACAGATCACGATCAAACCGGCTTTCCTTGCATAGGCGATCACCCGCTGCAACGCCAAACAGCCGGCTGCACCATGCTGTTCAAAGAATGCGGCTTGCGGTTTGACTGCAGGAACGAGCGAGCAGACCACGTCGATGATTCGTTTGCAGAATTCCTCAAACGCGATCGCGGCTATTTCATTTTCGTCACTGGATGACTCACGGGCATTTCGCACAACTGCGGTGGGCAGTTGTTCAAGCCGTGGGTCCAGGCCGACAAGTGCAGGGGTTCCCTTTATCCTGATCGCGTTGTGAAGTCGATCCGCGTAGTCAGCCATTGTTCGTCTCTTATGCTCTAATGCAGTTCCAGGTATTTTTACGCCATACAAAGATGGTTTCCGACGAAGGATAGCGAATCACCTGTCCGGGATACAAACCAATCGCCTGCCGATAAGCAATGCGGGTGGTCATGCAGTCCGTCAATGTGAAGATGTTCCGGATTGATTGAAAAATGATGTTCTTTTTTGAAAAAACAGGGAAATAAAGACTCGCTGATCCATTTAATCTTTGTTATGATGAGGGGGGCGTTTTGTCCATCCTGCCAACAGAGAGCGTATCGTGACGTGCCTGTCCGCTTCGCTTGACCTGCCTTCGGTGACTCCAGGACGGTTTCCCGGGTAATCGTACCGGATTGGGACGCGGTTCCGACGTTGTCGGTCACGCCGTGCGTCGCAGCGTTCCCAGCGGGAATCTGTGGAGACTTGAAACATCACAACTATTCTGAGAGGAATCATCTAATGAAGAAATTGACTGGAATTCTGTCTGTTGTCGTACTGTTGAGTGGGCAATCCCTTTTCGCCCAGGGGTGGGGAACTGTCACCGGAAAAATTGTCGTCGAAGGGACACCTCCCAAGTTGCCTCTGTTGGTTACCAAGGGAGATTCCACGGTCAAGGATGCGAATGTTTGCGCCGCCAACGATATCCCCAACGAGAAACTGGTTGTCGGAGAGGACGGAGGATTGGCGAATTGTTTTGTTTACCTTTACAAACGCCGTGGCAAAGTCGATATTCACCCCGATCTGAAGAAACCGGCTCAGGAAAGCGTGACTTTCGATAACAAGGGTTGCGTTTTCGTGCCTCATGTGATGGTTGTCAGGACAGACCAGAAGGTGAACGTCACCAACAGCGATGCCTGTGGCCACAATGTGCACACTTTCCCGTTGCGCAACAGCGGTTTGAATCAGTTGGTCGCAGCCAACGATAAAAAAGGGATCACCGTCGATTTCAAAAAAGGGGAGCCGCTCCCCATGCAGGTGACCTGCGATATCCACCCCTGGATGTCTGCCAAGTGGTTCGTTGTAGAACACCCCTACGCTGTTGTCACCGATAAGCAGGGGAAGTTTACGATCAAGCTCGTCCCGGCTGGAAAACAGAAGTTCCGCATTTGGCACGAAATTCCCGGTTACGTCAAGAAAGATGGCGAAAGGGATATCAAGATTGATCTGAAAGATGGTCAGACCGTTGACCTGGGGGTCATCAAAGTGAAGGCAGAAGACCTGATGGACTGATGCCGATTTGAATGATAGGCGTCGATTGCCGGTTCAAAAAGCCATGCACATCATTGTGTGTGGCTTTTTTGTTGGAGCCTGTTCCGGTTTGTCTATCTCGGTTCGTCTATTCTGTTTCGCCCGATCTACCAGCCTCCGGCTTACCCGTTTCCGGTTTGCCGATGAAAACGGGTGTCGGGTTAAGGGGTGAAAGCCGGATGCAGGGGGCCGCTGCCCGTGATCATTTGATGTCCAACTCGATCACTTCTCGCTGTATTTCTTTAGCGGTTTCAGGATCGACGTAGTCGCTGTGGCAAGTCGCCTTCTCTGCGTCTGCTCCCATTTTCTGTTTTGTTTTCGAGGCGAGTTTGTGGATTTCTTCGGGGCTGAGCACACCACGCTGTTTGAGGATTTCCTGTTGTTCGGGAGACAACGCGGCTGTTTTTTTCGCTTTTTCCCATGCGTAGTTGGTATCTTTACCGGAGGCGAATTCAATGATTTCACGGGAGATGCGGACGCTGCACCAGTCGTGCCCGCACATCGCACAAAAATCGGTATCGACATCGAGATCTTCATCGTGATACGCGCGGGCAACATCGGGGTCGAAGCTGAGTTCAAAATGCTTTTTCCAATTCAGGGCGGCTCGCGCTTTGGTCAGTTCGTCATCACGATCCCGTGTGCCGGGAATCCCGAGCGCGACATCGGCGGCATGTGCCGCTATTTTGTACGCAATGCAGCCCTGTTTGACATCATCTTTTTTCGGTAAGCCAAGATGTTCTTTCGGCGTAACATAACAGAGCATTGCCGCCCCGTGGTAAGCCGCAGCGGTTGCGCCAATGCAACTGGTAATGTGATCGTAACCGGGGAAGATATCCGTCACCAACGGCCCGAGCACATAAAACGGGGCACCGTGGCAGAGATTGCGCTGCAATTTCATGTTGTATTCGATCTGGTCGAACGGAACGTGTCCCGGCCCTTCGACCATCACCTGAACACCCTGTTTCCAGGCCCGTTCGGTCAATTCGCCCAGGACGCACAGTTCCGCCAGTTGGGCACGGTCGGTCGCATCGGCCAAGCCGCCCGGACGTAACCCGTCACCAATGCTGAACGTGACATCGTAACGCCGCATCAGTTGGCAAATTTGATCCCAAAGCACATACATCGGGTTTTCTTCGTCGTGATCGAGCATCCATTTCGCTAGCAGCGAACCGCCCCGTGAAACGATGCCGATCAAACGCTCTTTGACATACTGCAGGTGATCGCGAAGCACCCCCGCGTGGATCGTGAAATAGTCGACTCCCTGTTGAGCCTGATGTTCGAGCGAATCGAGGATGATTTCGTGCGTCAAATCTTCGAGTTTACGTCCGATAATCATCGAGTAGATCGGGACGGTTCCAATGGGGGCAGGGCTGTTTTGAATGATCGCTTCCCGGCACCCATCGATATCACCTCCGGTAGAAAGATCCATCACAGTGTCGGCTCCCCATTTCAGGGACCAATTCAACTTTTCGAGTTCTTCCGCGGTGCCGGATGAAACGGGGGAAGCTCCCATGTTCGCGTTCACTTTGGTCAACGAGGCACGACCGATACACATCGGTTCGAGTTGATGAGCCAAATGCACCTTGTTGGCAGGAATCACCATTCGCCCGGCGGCCACTTCATCGCGAATCTGGATGGCGCTCAAGTGTGGTTCGCGCGCTGCAACCCGCTCCATTTCCGGGGTGATTGTTCCCAAACGGGCGTGTTCCAATTGGGTGACAGGTTCGAAATTCTCCGGTGCTTGCCAGGCCTGTGCACAATGATAGTTCTGTTCGTAGCCGGGTTTTAGCGTCCAGTCATCAGGCATGAAATCCCAGGCCGTTTTATCAGAAGCTGGCGGCATGCCGGGGGTATCGGGAGATGAATAGGTCAGTGCGCCTTCTGGTCCGGGAGCCAATTTCGGCGGCAACGCAAAACTTCCCGGATTGGTTCCGATCGCGTGAGTAGATGGATTGATCCCCACAGGAGGCAGTTCATATCGTTTACTGGAATTTGGTTGGCTCATTGACGAGTTCCGGTATGTTAGAAGGCATTATTTCTGTCTGTATGACATTCATGGAAGAAAAACCAGCGGGTATTATAGGACTTTTCACAGGAAAAACAGCCAGAAAGGCAATTTATTTCTGTAGAGCCTTATTTGCAACGATGGGAGACCTTCCCGTTGGGATACGCTTTGCACCGCGAACCTACTATGATACGGCAGACAGTGAGAACATTCAGCAAATAATGAGAGAGTTGATACATGAAAAAGGCGTTGATTACCGGGATCACCGGGCAGGACGGTTCTTATCTGGCGGAGCATTTGCTCGGCTTGGGGTACGAAGTGCATGGTATTGTCCGCCGGGTGGCGTTGGAGGACCCGGCACATCGACTCCAGCGCCTTTCCGGCTTTCAGGATCGGTTGCATTTACACGCTGCTTCCCTGGAAAGTTTTCCGAGCCTGTTCAGTGTTGTTTCGCAGGTACAACCAGATGAACTGTATCATTTGGCAGCTCAAAGTTTTGTTTCCTATTCGTTTGACGATGCTTTTTCAACCTTTCGCACAAATATTGACGGTACGCATTTTGTTCTTGAAAGCGTCAAGCAGTTGGTGCCGAGTTGCCGGGTCTATTTTGCCGGCTCAAGTGAAATGTTCGGTCATGTCACTGAAGTGCCTCAAACGGAAAACACACGTTTTTATCCCCGTTCACCTTACGGGATTTCAAAGGTGACCGGATTTGATCTGTCTCGAAATTACCGCGAAGCGCACGAAATGTTTGTCGCTTCAGGAATTCTGTTCAATCATGAATCACCTCGCCGGGGGTTTGAATTTGTGACACGGAAAATCACTTCTTATGTCGCACGGATTAAACGGGGAGAACTGAAGGAATTGCCGCTTGGGAATCTGGATGCCAAACGTGACTGGGGCTTTGCAGGCGATTATGTCCGTGCGATGCACCTGATGCTTCAACAGGATCACCCTGAAGATTTTGTGATCGCGACTGGCGAAACATATTCAGTCCGTGAGTTCTGCCAACTCGCCTTTGAATTCGCTGGACTGAATTACGAAGATTACGTCGTGACAGATCCCCGCTTTTTTCGCCCGGCCGAAGTCCATTTGTTACTGGGCGATTCCAGCAAGGCAAAAGAAAAACTGGGCTGGGAACCAACCGTGAAGTTCGAAGAACTGGTCGAAATGATGGTTAAACATGATCTGGAGCTTCTGCGATAGTTCTTCGGTATGAGAGCAGGTGATCGCAACAAGGGGTAATCGAACCTAACAATAGGCAGCTGAAAAGGTTACCGAAATGGTGTCTCACTGTTTTGCTGTAGATTGTTCTGTCTTCAGGTGCAGTTACCATCGGGATGATTGGCTGAAATATCCTGAGCATTTTTTTCGTCATTTTGGCGAATCGGTGTGGATAAAACGAAACATTGCCCGTTTTGGGTGGTTAGTTCCCCTGAGCTTTCCACTGCAGCGGTCGCGGCAGGGGACGTTTCGAGAGTTGAGGTTTACAACCCTTTGGTCAGCTTATCATTGCGGGGGACGAAAATGCGTTTGAATCGGTATGCGGGTTTGTTTCTGGTTGTTTTGTCAGTGGCGGCGTTTGCCTTCGCCCAACCGCCGGAAGGCAGGAGAGGCCCGGGACCTGATGGGCCGCCTGAGGGGAGGCGAGGCGGAAATCGTGAACGGGGCGGGCGCCATGGTGGGCCACCAATGGGGCCTCCGGCCATCATCAAGGCAATTGACGCAAACGGCGATCACAAAATTTCAACCGAGGAAATGGAAAACGCAGTCGCGGCGTTGAAGAAACTCGACAAAAATGGGGATGGCGAATTGACCCCCGACGAATTTGCGTTCTCCGGACATGGAGGGCCATCGGGAGGCCCCCCGCACGGAAAAGAAGGGCATCATCACGGTCCGCGTGATGGGCGTCCGCCGCGTGATGGGCGTCCGCCGCGTGATGGAGATCGCCCCCCGCGTGATGGTGATCGACCCCCTCACGATGGGAAATCGAATGATCGGGGACATCACGGCCCGCCACATGGCGGCCGTGGATTTGGTGGCCCGGGTGGTCCGGGGGGCCCTGGCGGTTTTGCTGAACACTTCAAGGAAGCTGACAAAAATAATGATGAAAAAATCAGCCGGGAGGAGGCGATTGCCCGTGTGAACGAGATGTTCGACAAGGTTGATGCCAACGGCGACGGCCAGATTGAAAAAAGTGAAATAAGGGAGTTCATGGG
>JALWSL010000315.1 GCA_027080405.1 Planctomycetaceae bacterium | reverse complement strand
CTCCACCCCCACCTCCCCCTCCACGGGAACCTGAAAAACGGAGCAATGATCGTAGCCCCATACCACGTCAGACAAAACCAAAATAGCTCCTGACCAGAACATGGCGAAGACCAGCAACATTATCGATCGGTCAAGGGCATTCGCTTTGGAATCAGACACAAACTTAAACCCATCATTGGTGATAGCGTATGATGCGGCCAATTGCGTCTGGACTTTCTCTTTTTGATGGTACTCTAGTTGCTTGATCACACAGCGGGGATTGATGCTTGTGGGGACAATGTGTGTTCTGAGTCCTCGCAACTGCAGCAGGCAAGCCCCCCCCAGCAACAACAATGCAGGCAGCAGCCAGCATATTGTTACGGTTGAAACTTCGAGTACCTTTATTAACGCCAGGATTGTCCCAAAAATTGATAATGAAAATTTAAGTGATCCTTCAAGCCGCTTCGTGATCTGTTCGTTTTTCTCCAGCGTTGACTGGTATTTCTCTTTCGCGTAGGCGAGTGCAAAGTCTGGCGAATTAATTTTTTTTTCGCAGATTTGGTAATACCAGGCTTCGTCCTCTTCACAGTGTGGATCGTCACGGTAATCCGTTCGGCCCCAGCCATCAGCCTTTGCAGTGATTTTCTGGAGGATCTCGGTAATTTTCCTCTTTGACATGTTTGCTCCTTTTCAATGGTTCCCCCTCTCGACCACGAAAAGCATATCAGGATTCTTCGGTGCGGCTACCCTTGTTTTTCAATGTTCCGTTTTCCGTTCCAATTGACACTCGCAATCAGATTTGTTTAAGTGGACGAGGTAATTTAACCTCACTCAAAGGATAAGTTCAAATGCGAAGTACAACTGTCTTGATTGCTTTGTTTTTTGCGTGTATTGCTGGGTGCAGTTCAGCCGAGTTGATCAATGTTACACAGGCTCAGTATGACAAGATCAAAACGAAGATGACCGAGAAGGAGGTTATTGAAATTCTTGGAGACAATTACAAAATACTGATGGAAACCAGTATTGGTGGCCATTCCTCAAAGACAATCCAGTGGGCGAATTCAGAGGAATCGGTTGCGGTTATTAGCTTCGTAGATGGTGTTGTCGAAGCAAAATCCTCCAGTATGCTGCCGAAGTAATTCCATTGACCGTTTTCCAGCTTAAAAACGCAAAATGTGTGCCGGATTACCTATCCGGTGCGCTGGTGGGGGGATTTCAAACAGGCAAAAGAGTGGACTTATGGATACACTTTGTTGGAGTGGCCGTCTCTACTGGTTACAATGCTCTTTGCCACGTGATGACTGCTTATCTTGACATAATCAAGCAATCTGGTGTACGAAGCATTGAATTAAGGGTTCGCCTCGTGCAGAGTGGAGCTTACTGAATGTTTCAAACAGAACTGCTTTCACGACCTGGACCTTTGCAAAATGCAGAAATTACTCAGCCGAATTGCGTCTGATGTAACCTTTGGTTACTACGCGGATGAGCAGGATTCCCATGACGGGACATCACAGGTTATTACGATTTTCACTTTTTTCGTGGCCCAATGTTTCGCGGTCGGTCTCTCATTAAAGGGGAGCATTCCGGTTCAGGAAATCAGAGGGCGTGATGTGGTTGTCCAGAATTATCCGCAAGGAGAAGACGTGAATCGAACTCCCATTTATTTTTCTATGCTGATGGGCGTTGCATCGCTCGGATTTCTCTCCGGTCTTGTCGCTCCCAGAGGAGAAAAGCGAATTTCCCAGTACAACGCCGTAACGATCCATTATGTACGCTGGACGGCAGTCTGGATTGCCCTCTTGGGCGTTTTTTTTGTCTGTACCGCTTTTGCCGGGGACCTACCGAAGCAGAAAATACGAATCACTGGCCATCAGGCCTCTCAATATAAATTCAAAGCGGATGATGAAACTGGCCGGCTGGTCGTTTTCAATATCAAGGTAGTTGATCCGGGAAAATCCGAAAGCGGGGAAATTGATTTTTTTGTCACGCTTTCAGAGGAAATTCGCAAACACTGGTTTATTACGGTGGTGGATGCTTTCCGTGGAACGGAGATCATCCATAACCGAAAACAAAATAAGGCGGCGATGGACACTTATGATCCTGATGAGTTGATGAAAATGAAACGTGTCAACTTCTATTTGCTGGATGATGAAATGAAAAAAGGGAATTCCTACGCGATTGTGGTTTACATTCATCCCAGAATTATTTGTGGATCAGTTGATCCAAATGCCGAAATTGCAACTCTGGATGAGCTGCTTGAAAATCCTGAAGGGAATCCGGTATCAATCAGCCTGGCCCCTTGAGGAATTATCGTTGTGTTGAAATCAGTTTTGGTTGCAGTAATCTGCCTGATGGCGATTTGCAGTATCACGAATGGTAGTGAAATTCGGATCCGCCTTCTGGATGGAAAAACACCAATCAATGTTGATTCCGTTCAGCTATCTGTTGTTACGGCACAAGGCCGTGGCAGGTACCACACGATGAAGCGAGTCGCCAATGGCAAGTACTACCTGAACTCCTTAAACGTGAAGCCGGGAGACACTCTTCGACTGAGGCTGCGAACAGAAGATGGCTCAATACTGTTGAGGAGGCAGGGAAGCGTTGATCAGAAGCGGATTGATCAGGGTTTCGATATCAAGCTGACCAAAAAGGAAATTGAAGCACTGACGCTGTCAACTCCTAATCTTAGAATATCCATTCAATACTCGACAGTGAATGGCGAGCGAATTGGCACGATTCGCGTGACTCGTCTCACCAGCCAGGTTATTTCGTCTGCTCCTGCTTCACAATTTGTCCCCTCGCCGATCGAACCGTATTGCTACGAAGTGTTCTTCCTGCCTCCCTGCGGCTGCTTTGCACCTCCGGTCTGTTGCCCCTGGTAATTGAGAAAACAATTTTTTCATTTTCTCAGAAACAGTCACCGGTTGACTTGCAAAGACAACTCCGAGTGTTCTATTCTCTCGTCGCTGGAATTGTCCAGCCACCTCGTGAAAAGGGTGACCTCAAAAGCAACGAGCTCCCCATGCCTGCAGCTGTGTGCTGATGAGCCGGGACTGTTGCTTTCCCAATGTTGAACAAATTTGGTTGAAACACAGTTCGGTCATTTCGCACAGGAGTATTTTGCAGAAGCCTTTTTCCCGTACATTCTGATTGGGCGGTTCCTGCTGCGCGTTGGTGGATTGCCCGTCGCATCATGCGCGGCAGGACCGTTTCTGCAAATTCTTCCATCAGGGTTTCCCCCAGTGCCTGTGACAGATGCTGTCACCCCCACCAATTATTTTACAAGGATTGGTTTTTCCCGATGGAAAAGGGTCTTGAAACAGGTTTTGTTTCTGGTCTGATTTTGATCAGTAACCGAAGATCAGGAGTGTTCGAGCGAACCGCTCACAGGGAGGACGCGACGGAGAGATTGACCGAACAGGCGGTAGTGGTTGAGCGGTTCGCACATCAGGAGGCATCTCATGTCTGCAATAATTCAACTCCCCCACTCCATCAAACTTTACCGTCCCGAAAACGATACTCCGGAAAAACCGAGTTCCCGCCTGACGTTGCGGCAGCTGTACGACGAGCACCTGGCCGTGGAGGTAAAAACGCGATCCAGGAAAACGGAGCAGGACTATCAGACGATCCTGTCGGACTGGGAACGCCTGATGAACGATTTGCCGGTGAGCGAATTGAGCCGCTCGACACTGCTGGAGTTTCGCGAACGACTGCAACTGGAAAAAGTGAATGGAAAATTCCGCTCCCCGGCGACAATCAACAAGAAATTTCGCGTGTTAGGGCGGTTTGTCCGCTTATGCTGGCCGCCCGACTCGCACAATCCGGGCGGATTGAATCTGTGCGATTACTTTCTGCTTCCCTCTCGACTGCCCGAAGAAGAGACACTGCCTCGAATCTTCAGCTACGAGGAGCTAAACAGCCTGTATCGGGCGTGCGATGCCCAGACGTGGCCGCGCCGAAATCCGGCGATCATCTGGAAGACAATCATCGTGATGCACCACTGCCTGGGGCCACGGACCTACGATCTGCTGGAACTGAACTGGGAAGATGTCGACTGGGATTTCAAGGGGCTTGGTGCAGTCAGCTTCCAGGCGACGAAGACCAGGAAGTTGCAACGTCTGCCGCTGGCTCCGGTCGCCAGAAAGCACCTGGAGAAACTGAAGGAAGTTTCCCTGTCGTCGAAGAAAGTTTTTCCCGGTTTCTCATATTCGAATACGACGACCGTGAATCGCCACTGGAAGAAATTGGCGAAACGGGCAGGATTGAGTGGCAATCCGCACATGGAAGATATGCGGAAAACCTGCAATACCGACTACAACGACCGATGGCCGGGCGTGGGGGACTGGATTCTCGGCCACAGTCTGGGCGGTGTGAATGCCAGGAATTACTACAACCCGACGCGGATCGTCCTGAAGGCGGTGCAGGAGTTGCCCAGGCCGTCTGCGTTCGATTCGCTTTCCTAGTTTTGTCAGTGCGTGGCTGGCAAGCGGCAGTGGCTGGATATTGCCTTTTCCAGTCGCTGCCGTTTTCTTTTTGCGTTTTTCACAGATCGAGAGGTCACCATGATTGTATCGGAAACAGAAACGAAATCACTTCAGACACAGGAAGATCTACAAGTGGCGTTGATGAAAATCATCGGTCCCCAAGGGAGCGTGTTCATCAATCGTGATCTGCAGTGTGTGTTCGACGGGAACGATTTCAAAAACAAGGAGAAATGGAGCGTCTACGCACGCAGGGACACTGGAGAGGGAGGTCAGATTGTGATTTCTATGGACCAGCTGCCCGATGCCCAGACAGCTTACGTCGAAGTCACCAAAGAGTTCAAGAGAATCGATGATGCAGGAATCGGTGCGAGCCGCCCGGATCATCAATCGTAGCAGCCGCACAAGCAGGAGGGTCAGGCATTGATCATGGAGAGCGAAGAGCACCTTAAAAAAGGGGGGAAGGTGTTTCTAATCGATTTGCCCCGCCTCGCACGCTGTCTTCGTCAGCATGAACGCCGGCTCAATCGGCTGGAGAGCGTGGTGTTTCGTCAACAGAGAACGATCGGCTCGTTGATGTGGATCCTGTTTGGTCTGGTCATTTCAAATTTCATTCTGGGGATTCTCGCCCTGGAAGCCATCGGAAAAGGAGTCAGTTGATCATGCTGAGATTTCGACAGGGAACGGTATTGATGGTGCATGTGCCGGTCGCTCTGGAGGCTGTCTACGAGCCGGGCGATCTGCTTTGCCTGGTGGATGGTGTGGCTTATCCGTTATCGCACTGGGAGAACGTGGTGGGCGGTTCGCTGACACGTGCTGATTTGCCCGCCTATTTTCTGGGCGTGTGTCATTCGAAATCCGGACTGCAGGGAGTGGATCCTGTTTGGGCTGACGTCTCTCCCGTATCCGTTTATGAATATGATGTGGAATGCACGGAATATGAACTCGGCGAGCCGCTTCGCCCGACATTCAACGAGGATGGAACCAGCGAATGGTTCAGCAATCAGGAGCTGACCTCTTCGCTGCCTGAAAACGCGATCGCCAGGGCAATGGAGACTCGGCTCGAGCCGTCGAACAAGTTGCTCGTCAGTTTCGCCTCGGCCTTTTGCCCTGGCTCATCAAACAAGTTTGCACGTCTTGGAGGCCGGAAGGTGTAGGCAAGGCGATGTGCGGGGTGGCGCAGTTGGTCAGCGCGTCAGGCTCATAACCTGAAGGTCGTCGGTTCGAATCCGGCCCCCGCCACTTGATACATATCGGAATCTTTTCACGGAGGAATTTCAGATGCTTGTTTTATCACGCAGACAGAACGAACAGATCGTTATTGATGGCTCAATTGTGGTGACGGTCGTCAGTCTTCGAGGCGATAAAGTCCGGATCGGGATCGAGGCCCCGAAGGATGTGCAGATTGACCGGAGTGAAGTGCACGAAGAAAGACGGAAATTGATGGAAGCGGAAGGGATCGCATGACGCAACGGGAATTTGACTGGAATGGATTGTCTCTGCTCAGTCACGTGGAACAGATCGTGTGCAGCCAGGCGGAACGGGACCTGTTGCGGGCACTCATCCAGATTTATCGGCAACTGCACCAGAGCGGATCTGGTGATTGCGAATATGTCGATGGTCACATATTGATGATCGCCAGCAAAAAGCAGATTGCTGTTCAAATGGGCGGCTGTTCAACCAGAACAGTCCAACGGAAGATGCAAGCGATGGCAGCAAATCCGAGATATTGCCGTTTCAGCGTTTTGGGGCCGGGAAAGCCGAATTTTTTCAGCATCGATGTGAACCGAATCTTTAGCTCTCCCATTGAACCGGGGCGAAGGCCAACGCCAATCGTAGAACCACCAGTGGAAGTCGTTTCGCCGTTGGTTGAAATGCAAAAGAAGCTCGTCCGGGAAGTGGATCTTCAGCCGATTGAGGGGGGGGAGACAATCTCTCCAGGGGGGGAGACATGTCTCGGGTCACCCCAGGACATGTCTCGGGTGACCCCGAGACAAAAACCCGCGACACCCGA
>JALWSL010000314.1 GCA_027080405.1 Planctomycetaceae bacterium | reverse complement strand
CCATGCTCGAAGGAACCGTTGATTCCTGGTACATGTGGCAAACGGCAATGGATCAAGCCATCGCGGCCGGTGCCAGGGAGCCGCATAACCTTATTCAGGTACGTTACGGTCTTCCCTCCGGTCCACATTATTATGGCCCGCATTCCTACATTCCGCGGTAAGAAGGGAGTCAGCAGAGTTTTTACTGTCCAGCAGAGTGCCCGGAAAAGAAGCTTGAGTAACGATAACACAAAGAAAAGGATTTGACACGATGAGAAAACAGTTTTCACAACTAGCGGCTTTAGCAATTCTATGTTATGCGTTGGCCCCTCTGGTCGCTCATGCGGGTCCGCTTTCCGATGAAGCAATCAGTTACCATGTGCAGGATGCGTTGCGGGATGATCCGCGCGTCGATGCTTCGAGAATTGAAGTCAGTGTGAAAGAGGGGGTCGTTAAACTGGCGGGAAGTGTAACGAATTTGGCAGCCAAGAAATTTGCAGTTGCCGAGGCAATGAAAATTAACGGCGTTGTCGGCGTGATTGATGAAATCTCCGTTTTGCCCGTCTTCCGACGTGATTCCGACATCGCCAACGCGGTTCGTCGTCGTATCCTGAACAGTTCCGTGATTGAATCACAAGGAATTTGGGTCACCTGTTCGGATGGAATTGTAAGCATCACCGGACAGGTTGGCAGCTATGCAGAATCGGAACAGGCGGCTTTGCTGGCCAGTGAAGTCGCAGGCGTGAAGGAAGTCAGAAACCTTCTCACAATTAAATGGGCGACCCAACGCAGCGATGAAGAAATCAAAAAGGATGCGATTGCAGCTCTTGCCCGCGATGTCTACCTTACCGGATTGCCGATAACCGTCGAAGTGAAAGATGGCGTCGTCACACTGGAAGGACTTGTTGGAAACGCCTACGAAAAAGAACGGGCAAAAAACGATGTCCGTTGGGTTTCCAATGTCAAGGGAGTCGTCAACAATATTGATGTCGAATGGTACGAGGATCAGGGGGTACGCAAGCAGGCGGTGATTCCATCTGACAGCGAATTGAAAGCCGCGGTACGAAAGGTGCTTGATCAGGATCATCGCCTCAATGCCGACAATATTACGCTTCGGACTTCGTTTGGCCATGTTATTCTGGATGGTTCCGTTTTCACTCATCATGAACGTGAGATTGCGGAACAGGACGCCAGGAACGTTCCCGGTGTTGCCTGGGTGACGAATAACCTGTTTACCCGTGTTGACAAGCGGGAGGACTGGGCGATCGCGGATGATATCATGTTCAATCTCGCAACCGATTCCCTGATTGATGGCTTCAACATCGAGACAACGGTAAAAAACGGAATCGTCACACTCAGTGGTACCGTCCATAGCGCCTACGATAAAGCGCACGCTGCCGATGTTGCCTCCCGTGTTCGAGGTGTTAAAGGAGTGGTCAACAATCTCGTTGTTTCCTCGACCAATTGGAAAAAAGATGCCGAGCTTGTCAAATCGATTAAACGCGGCCTCAGAACCGATTGGACAACCTGGTGGGTAGCCAGAAAAATCAACGTGACGGTCAAGGATGGTGTAGCCGTACTGGAAGGTGATGTGAACTCCTGGAAACAACGGACCAAAGCGGCCGAAATAGCCCTTCATACGTTCGGGATTCTTGAAGTTGATAATCGCTTGACTGTCAAAGGTGTTGCGTACCCCTGGGATGAACACCTCTACAAATAGGAATTGCTGAGCGAGTAAAAGACTGGCAGCAGATAAGCTGGCAGTCTTTTTTTATGAGTTGATTTGCGCTTTGTATCGGTTCTGTTTTTCTTCTTTGGTTTCTATAAAAAGAAGATCTCGAACCCACTTCATCCCGGCAGAAGACGATATTTATGCACCATTCCAAACAACCGATTGGCTTTTGGGCGGCAGTCTCGATGGGAGTTGGCGCCATGGTTGGGGCAGGGATTTTCGCCCTGCTCGGAGAAGCCAGCGCGATCGCCAGCAGTGCCGTTTATATCTCGTTCATTATCGGCGGCATTATCGCAATGCTCAGCAGTTATTCTTTGGGAAAACTCGGGGCGCGATATCCCTCCTCTGGGGGAATCATCGAATATCTGACCCAGGCTTTCGGTGTGGGAACATTCACCGGCAGTATGGGAGTGATGATGTACTTTGCTGCGGTGGTCTCGTTGAGTCTGATCGCCAAGGCATTCGGCAACTACGCTGCTTCGATGATACAGCAAAATTCTCCCGTTCTGCAGCACGTGTTGGCGGTTTCCATTATTGTGCTGTTCGTGGTTGTTAATTTGAAGGGGGCCAGAAATGTTGTCGTGTGGGAACGCTTGATCGTCGGTTTGAAATTTGCCACTCTGAGTGGGCTTTCCATGGCAGGGATTCTCTATATGAATCCGGCGCTGCTTTCGCCCGAAAAGTATCCCCCGGTCAATGATATCTTCTTCAGCCTGGCGATTACCTTTTTCGCCTATGAAGGCTTTCGCGTCATCACAAATACAGCCGAAGATATGCCCAACCCGGAAAGAACGCTTCCCAGGTCAATGATGGTATCCATCCTTCTGGTGATGCTGCTTTACATTGCTGTTTCTTTTGCCGTGTTTGGAAATTTACCAACAGATAAAGTGATCGCTGCCAAAGATTTCGCGTTGGCACAAGCCGCCATGCCCATCTTTGGACGTTGGGGGTTCAATGTGGTAGCCATCGCAGCACTAATTTCGACGGCTTCATCCATCAACGCGAATTTGTACGCCGTTACGAATGTGACCTACCAACTTGCCAAGGATGGCGAACTTCCCGGGGAATTCGGCAAACCGATTGCCCATAGCCGGGAAGGTTTGATTATCAGCGGCATTCTGGTGGTTCTTCTTTCCGTTTTGCTTGATCTGACACAGATTGCCGTGATCGGTTCCATTTCCATTCTCTCCATTCATGCCATCACGCATGTTGGACATCTGAAACTTGCCGATTCAACAAAAGCATCCCGCCTGATAGTTGTTTTGGCTGCCGTTAGCTGCTTGACTGCTATCGTTCTGGCACTCATTTACGCCAGCCGAACGATGAATAACATCATTGCAATTTTGACCGCTTTTGTTGCCACTGCGGTCATAACAGAGTTGCTTCTGCAAAAGATATTCCATCGAAATATTCACTCTCGAATAGAAGAATCACCCGCCGGCAAAGCTGATTCGGAACGGCCGTGAGACGCAGGCGATTATTGATGAGCGTATCAGCGAATTGCCGACTGACTCGTTCCATCCGCTCGTTATTGATATGATCTTCTGCCTGAGGGTGTTGCCCGGTTCTCTGGATGGTTAATCGCTTGAGATGGTGCATCCCGGGGATATTCCTTGCCCTGCTTATCCGGTGTGAAAGGAAGAGTAGCATGACTGGCAAATCGTCGCAGCCCGAGAGATCGAAAAAAATGAGACCGTGGCAAATGGGGCTGGCCATTGGTTTTCTGATTGCAATTGTGTCTCCAATCAACAATTGGCTTCTCAAGCAACTGGGGCTTGTCGATACCTGGGTTGGAATGCTGGTTGCCCTGCCTGTCATGTTGATAGCGGGCATCGTAATGGCTGTCGTATGGCAGCGATGGTTATAGCGGGAACCGTACGTGCTTGATCCACGAAGTAATTTCTTTATCTGGTGCACTGCTTCATTGAACAAACAAGCTGATACCCGATAGGATGCAGATGTTCTGGTATGAATTCGACCGGTATGTTGCATGACTACCTGCCAGAAACCTTTAGAACATCCATGATTTTCCCGAACCTGCTATCAGTGATTGTGTCAGTAGCCTTCATTGCCATTTGTCAGGTGGGAATTCGGAGAGCAATGTCCGTTCAGACATATTCCTACATTTCACCTTGCACAAGAATGGTTCATTCAAAATGAAATGCCTCCAGCTCAATTTTCTGGCATCGCATTGTGGGGTCCGCACCGATCTTCCTCCTTTTCTTGGAGCGACATTTCGCGGTGCGTTTGGTTATCTACTCAAAGAAACCGCTTGCCAGGTTCGCCATACTCAATGCGCTGACTGTTATCTGAAAAAAGTATGCCCGTATGTCTGCATTTTCGAGGGGTTTGCCCCTGAGCATCGTGAGATATTGAGAAAGTACGACAAAATTCCGCAGCCATTTGTGCTTTTGATTTCTCCGCAATCGGAAGAGAACGAATCCGTGCTTCAATGGGGGATTCGTCTTTTTGGTCCCGCCATGAAGTATTGGCCCTATGTCATTCATACGTACCAGGAGATAGGCAAAAGAGGATTGGGTAAAAAGAGGCTCCGCTATGAAATTGAGAAAGTTTGGGATTCTCAGGGGACAACGGTCTGGAGCGGCGAAAACAGGCTTGCTGCCGAGCCCGCCATTACAACAAGTCAGCAGTTGAATCATCCAGGTGGAGAAAACGAGCTGACAACGTTGACCTGGCGATTCCATACACCGGTGCAAATAAAGACCCGGGGGCAGGTCGATGGCCTTTCCCTCATTTTATCAGGACGTCGGCGTTTCAGTATCATGAATCATTTTTACGGGTCTCCAGCAGACGATGCCGAGGAGAAGTTGGAACATTTGGAAGAAGACCAGTTTACAACTGAAAAGTCTCTCTTGAAGCCGTTTCGTTTTTCGCGTTTTTCCGGTCGCCAAAAGAGAAAAGTGCAGATGAGTGGCTTGGTGGGAGAAATAACAATTACTGGTCCCTGGAACAAAAGCGGAGAATGGCTTCGCCATATTCCCCACATTCATTTGGGGAAATCAACCAGTTTCGGTTTTGGTCATGTTACTTGGGAAGAAGAATAGGTAAAGAAAATGCGACATCAAATGCCTTATGAAATTGCCGTTGCCAGCTTGCTGCACGATATTGGAAAAATTCTTCATCCTGCAAAAATCCCCCTTTCGAAACAGGCAAAAAATCTGGAGCAGATGGTTTGTCCGTCTTACGAAGGGAGATACTCTCACCAGCATGTTCTTTATACAGCCCATCTCCTGTACGGGATCGAATCAGACTATGGAAAGCTAGATCGATCACGGATTGAAAGGGTTGCAATCTATCATCACCGTCCAAGTAACAACAAGCTTGATGAAAATATTCTGACCAAGGCGGATCGGCTGGCGAGTGGGCATGACCGTCAATCAACCGAAATGGAAGAAGAACGCACGGGCCTGGTGCCGATCGTTTCAACACTTTCTCTGGCTCAGGAAAAAGAACGGCAGCCTGTCTCTACGGAATTTATCTGTCCAACATCGCTGCTTGATTTTTCAGAGGAAAAATTTCTGCCTCGGGAAAAACAGACTCGCCAGGAGTATTCAAACCAGTGTGCTGCAATCAGTCAGCAAATTCAAAACAGGCTGAACCGTGATTACAGCACTGCTGATCATTGCATTGAATCGATGCTGGGGATCGCACAACGCACAATGCACGCAATTCCGGCCAGTCGCTATCGTGGGCATGTCCCCGATGTCAGTCTGTTCGATCATTCCCGCATGGTCGCCGCTGTGGGCTCCTGTCTGGCAATGCTTAACCACCAACAGGGGTTTAACGCCAATGAGATCAAAGGAAAGTTTCGTTTCATTACTCTGGGCGTAGGGGGCATTCAGAATTTTATTTTCAGAACGGTTCTTCCTCTGGAGCCAAGCGAGAACGAAGCGGAATCAGAGGGAAAGGGAAACGCGAAACGGTTAAGGGCTCGCTCGTTCTACATCTCGCTTTACAGTTGGCTGGCGGCCAGAAAAGTGTTGAACAAAATCGGGTTGCCGATGACGAATCTTGTCTTTGACGCGGGCGGTCATGCCCTGTTACTTGTTCCTGATACTCCCGAAGTGACGCAGATTGTTGAGCGAACATTAAAGGATATTGCCAATGAAATCCGTATTGAATTGGGGGGAACACTGCGATTCGACTACGAAATCAGCAGGCCGTTACTGGAATCCGATTTTCATTGCTCCCGGTTTCATCGGGTCTTTCACGAGATTGAACTGGCTCGGGCCAATGCCAGGTTGCGTTTTCCGGATGCTTCTCTCTGGCAACCGGCAGGCTGGACAGAAAAAGGGTGGATTGATCGGAAAAGCGTTTCACTGGTGATTGATCGGCTTCCTTTTTTGAAGCGGCTGAAAAAATTGGGACAAGTTCTCCCCAAAGCAGAATTTATCGCATTGGAAAGTGGCGACTCAGCCGAATGGTCGGAATCCCTGCTGGGAATAAGGGTTTCGCTCCATCGCAAACGCCCTGCCAGTGGTCTTGTCTATTCAATGAAGTTGGATGAGGATATCGCGCTTCCTTTCTTTTTGAGTGGTTCACATCTTCCTGTTGCCACAAATCAGGATATCGAACGATTGGAACAACTCTCATGGGAAGAAGACATCTTTGCCGAGGAAGAAACCGTCGCCGCAGGAGAAACGCTGCCGTTTCACGCCCTGGCACAACTGGCCAGTGATGATCATGGAGATCCGGTTGCTCAACCAATGCTGGGAATCCTCAAGGCAGATGTCGATCTTCTCGGTGCGCTGTTC
>JALWSL010000313.1 GCA_027080405.1 Planctomycetaceae bacterium | reverse complement strand
CTTCGGTTCATCCCGGCGATGAACTGGGAATCGGGCGCTACAGCTATCTTTCCGATTTCAATAATCCGACCTTGCAATTTTCATCGCAGACAAATCAGGGAGCCCAAAGACGGGCGGCCAGCACAACCGCCTTCAATCTCTCACTGAAAGATACGCATCAGCAAAACCCCGGGCGCTGGGTCGACTACGGGGGAAGCATCACAGGGATCGGAGATGTGGCCGGTTTTGAATATCAAATACCGATAGCACCTACTTCTACCAGGCCAAATCTTACAGAGACTTACAACACGACTCCTCCGACCCCCGTGGCTGGTGTGACGCCTTATTCGCAATCCGGTTTTGAGGGTCTTTTTGGCTGGGGGGAACTTGATCGGCATGTGCACCGTTTTTCAGCCAGTGACCGGGAATGGGCTTCCTACCTGGCAGATGAACCGGACGAAATCGCTGTGGAGCCGGCATTTCGCAATTTGAATAACGATGCCCTGTTTTCTGTCAACGACATGGCGTTTCTACATGTTTCCGATGGGGATTGGGCGAAAATCGGATCGCCGAACCGGTTGGAGAAACTGCTGGAATTCAACTTTGAACGTCTCAGTGCGGTTGAGCCAACGACCGGGTTCACTCCCACTAATGGCATGCTGGTTCGCAGCCAGTTTACAACGGATAGCTGGGATCGCTGGGAATTTGGTCTATCACGTGTGGCTGATACCGATAACGATGGCGATATTCTGGATGAAAAACGTGGTTGGGAATTTAATGACGTTTATACCAACCAGAATGCGTTGCGATTCCCGCCCTCTTTCGCCACGAGTGCCAGTGCGAATCATGCTCCGTATCAAATCAACGATCCGATCCGATACGCTGTTCGTCGATGGCTGACGATCGAGTACGCAAACAATCCGAAAAACATCTTCAAACATAATCGACTTGACCTGAACCGTCTGCTGACATTCGTTTATGAAAATGGTCATCCCGTTCTTAAACACAGACACCTGACCCCACACACCACAAACGGTGGCGTTTTCAGCTCCGGGGGGAGTGATACGATCCCCAATATGGAACATCGTAATATTTACGATCCGCAAGATGACCGCCTGGCATTTCCGTTTTCCGCTATTCGGGGAAACAAACGGGCTCAGGAGTGGTGGGCCCGCTATGACCGCCAGTGTATGGCGCGCGACATTTACGTGCTGCTTTACACACTGGGTGGCGGCGACGACACGCTGGATTACACACAGGATAACAGCACCAACCAGCTTTACACCAACGAGCAGCTTCGCGAAATGGCCCAGTTCGCGGTGAATGTGGTAGACGGTCTGGATCGGGACGATGTGATTACCGAGTTCGTTTACGATCGAAACCTGGGCGATGGTTGGGACATTACCGGCACAAAAAATTCTTCAACCGGAGCACTGAACGACGCGACGGGCGAAACAGCCCGTGTTTTCGGAGTCGAGCGACAGTCACTTTGCTTTAGCGAAAGCTTGTGGATTACGACCACCGGAAATCAGTCGATGGACGAAAATTCGACCCTCTTCGATGATACCGATCCGGATCGCCACCACATCTTTCTGGAACTTCAAAATGCAAGTCCGTTTCCTGTTTCCCTGAATGGCGGGAACTGGCGGATCAGGAGGGTCGATGTCAACACCGCCGTCACCCCCAATACTGAAACGACCGTTGGTTCGGTTGTGATTAAAGACAGTCTCGCCAATAAATATCCTGCCTCGGGAGCGAGTCTGGATATTGCCAACATTGTTGAACCGGGCGGCTATTACACAATCGGACATCATGACGGAAAGGACGATTTGAGTGGAAATCAGCGGCCCAGCGATTATCGCGTACAGACCGCTACACCGGGAGAGTATCAGGTATTGGCCCCTGCAAAATGGGCACGTTGGCGCTATAACTCGTTGACGGCTCCGGCAGCAACACAAAGCAGCGACACCCCCGACCCGTGGGTTGATCTCGATTTGACCTGGTCCGATGCGACGGAAGAAATGCGATACGAATTCCGCGATACGTCGGAAAATGTCGTCAACAATTCCAGCACAAAAGGGTTCCTGCTGACCAACAGTAACCTTCCTTCGAGTGGTACGACCACAACCTTCATTCTTGAAAGGCGATTGCACACCAATTTGCCGAACAACTTCAGCAATGGTTACAACCCGCAAAAAGTTTGGAATCCATGGGTCGAAGTCGATCGGATCACGATGGAGCAAACGACATTCAATCCCACGGGTAACGGCTATTCGAGCTTAACGAGCAAGGAAGTTCCGGAACCGCTCGCCTCCATCAATCTTGCCGACTTTAGTGGCAGTGCCAGGGGAGCTGACGGGAAATCATACAACACGTTGGGCGAGCTGAACGACGGAAGATACGCCAACCAGTTCACCTTGTGGCAACCGCATTTCGATCGCGATTACAATTCCGTGTATGATCTGCTTTCAATCCCGCTGTTTGGACCCTCTCCCAAATACGTCGAACTTGGTTCCAATCAGCAGATAGCCAGCGGTGGTGTGACCAAACTTCTTTCCAACGGACGGCGTCTCTCCGGCTTCGCCAATGTGAATGGAACTGTTCGCCCCGTATTGGCGGGAACCGCGAAATTCATGCGACCGGACAACGAACCGTCCGTGGCGGTAACAGCCGCAGCGGGCACACCTCCTGTTGATACCACTGCATCGGGGTATGCCGCTGCCAACAGCACAGCGGCCAATGATAACCGTTGGTATCGGCTGTTCGAGTTTTATGAAGTGAAAACAACGGCACAATCCGCCTTCCGGGATGACTTGCCGATTCCGCGCACACCGGGGAAAATTAACCTCAACACGATACGGCATCCGGGAGTCCTGGCTGGGTTGATCGATGACACCTATCATCTGAGATATCACACCGATCCGGTCGCGGCCACGGAAGAGGGGAATGCAGGAATTCCGTTCCGACAGTTACGGGATCCCAAAGAAGCAGCAAGAGACTGGGGAAAAGAATTTTTCCAGGCGAGGGATATTCCGGATCCGATCGAAGCGGCAGCCGGAAATACCGTCTATCTGCCGGGAATCCCTGGCTCAAGACCGTTCCGTCCGATGACGTTTCTGGGCAATGCTGATCCGTTCAATGTGAATGATGTTGCAAGACAGACCATTGACCAGACGCTTCTTCGTAGCCTGCCGAAAGATGACGTTCTGCTGGGGCAAACAGAATCGGTACTGGATCGACGTCTGTTCGAAGCCCGAACGGCTACCGATGTCAATGTTTCAGCCACAAACTTTCCTTCTGCAAGCCTCACAAAGGACGCTGTTGATTTCCATACGCGCAACCGGATACTGGGCAAAATTGCCAACAATGCGACGGTTCGCAGCAATGTGTTCTACTGTTGGATCTATGTGCAATTCCACGAGGCGGCTGAAGACGAGTTTGGAAATGTGCAAGTCGGTGGCGTCATGGCGGATCAGCCGGTGCATCGCGCGTTCTTCGTGATTGATCGCTCGAAACTGGAAGAAGCCTGGGATCCAAAAACGAAAACGTTTGACTGGCGCAAATTTGTGACACTACGAAATGTGATTCAGTAATCCCCCAAAGTACAAGGAAAAGAAAGGAAAAAGGAAGAAAGACGAAATTTGAGAGGTGGTTTCGGAAACGGTGCTTTGATTATTCGACAGGGCTCTCCAAAATCGCTTTTTCGTTTTCGTTGCTGCGTCCCGGCGGGGATCGCCTATTCGTGAATGCAGACGCATCGGCATGTTTGGGATTTATTTATCGTGACAAGCAACCAGAACTGGACTTTTGACCACAAGTGTTATACAAACTGAATGACGAGAGATTGTTTTAATCGGCAAAGGCCGATACTTGTGGCCAAAATTGTGAAAGAGTTCAAAATGGACTGGATTTTTGATCGTTGATCGGGCCATAATGGAAGGAGAAGTGATAGTAGAGTTATGGACGCTGGCAGGTTTCTACGGTTTGCCGGTGTGAATTTTCGGTTTTCGATTCTTTAACTGCCGGGCCGGGTTTTTAAGGCTGGTCGAGTGCGGGTCTTTTGATCTTATTTCAGCGGGCGCGTTTGGTTATTTGTTTTCGTGATGGGCTGTCTGGGCCGTCAGCTGTTGCGAGTTTTTTGCAGGCACAATTTCTGAGGAGTGTAAAACATGTTGCGTACACGAGATAACGTGAATCGAACCGGTAAACGCCGAGGATTCACGCTGATTGAACTTTTGGTGGTTATTTCGATTATTGCCACCCTGGCGGCCCTGATTCTTCCCGGTATCCAAGGTGCACGGGAATCGGCCCGAAATATGCAGTGCATGAACAACCTGCGTAACATCGGCACCGCGGTTGCAAGTTTCACGTCACAAAGCAGTGGCAAGTATCCCAAGCTTTCCGGTCAGGATAGTTATATCAATGTTGCCACGCGGGTCAGTTATGGTTGGCCTGTTGCCCTGTTCCCTGCGATGGACAATGCGGCCCTGTATCGGGAATTGGTAAAAAGTGAAGGGGCGGCTTCCGGTAACAGTAACGAACCTCATGCGACACTGTTTTCGAAACAGATTGCCGTTCTGGTTTGTCCGGACGACCAGAATAACTTCCAGCAGCCTGGCGGTTTGAGCTATGTGGCCAATGCCGGATACGCTCCCGAGAATAATGGTAATGGTCAGTGGGGGACACTGAACGATCTTGCCCATGATGCCAACAATATTGAGTGGAGAGATGGTCAAGCGACTGCTGTCAACACGGGGAATTCAATTGCCAACCGGGTTGGTCAGTCAACCGGCGTATTCTGGCGTGGCAATTCGATTGTCACCGTCGATTTTATCTCCAACAACGATGGACTCCAGCAGACGATTATGCTCTCGGAAAACCAGGATGCCCGACGGTGGTATTCACCGTTCACCGGGGATATCGCGTTTGCTCTGCAAGTTCCTGTGGATAGTGCCGGGTTGCCCGCGGCAGCGGCGGTTGCACCAAACGACCGTGGACTGGGGACGGGTGCCGATACCGCATCGACAGACATTAATTCGGCTTTAATGACTGCCGCCGATCTCGGTGGGGGCGGAACTTTCACGGCTGGTGATTCCAAAATCAGTTCGCCTTCTCTGGGGCAAGGGGCAACATGGCGGCCTTCCTCATCCCACACTGGCGGCAATGTCAATGTTTACTACTGTGATGGCCATGCCAAGACTTTGGCTTCCAATATCGATGAGGGTGTGTATGCACGATTGTTGACGCCAAACGGAACCCGATATGGTCAGGACACCATCCAAAGCGATCTCTAGTGCTGCATGCAGCATTTGATGTTTCATCTCTTTGGCGTTTCGTCATGGAAAAACGCCGAACCATATTCGACAATGTTTCGGAGCCTGGCACCAGGTTGTAACTGCCTGAGGTGTTTGAGTTCTGAACAGGACAGAAAAGAAAGAAGCCGCCGGTACCTGCTGGTGGCTTCTTTTTATTTGGAGTTCCCGGGCCAAACGGTTAATCAGTTATTTTTTTAACGGTAAAATCAGTTGGTCACTTTGCCAGCCTGACCTGTGGTTTAGGCTGTGATACAAACTGCTGAACTGCTACGACCGTTTCAAGAAAGATTGCAGCAATGAGTCAACCTGATCCCGAAGTCGCGCCGCTGGCTGATCCGTTGGCACTGGCCCGTTTTGCGAAACTGGATGTCGTTGCCCGTCTGGTTGTTGAGGGGTATATGATGGGTCAGCACAAGAGTCCATTCAAGGGAAGCAGTGTCGAGTTTGTCGAACATCGGCAATACCATCCGGGTGATGAAATCAGGCATATCGACTGGCGGGCTTACGGCAAGACCGGACGCTATTATGTAAAGGAATACGAGGATGAAACCAATCTTCGCTGTTATATCATGCTGGATGCCTCGGGGAGCATGGGGTATGGGCAATCAACATTGAGCAAGTTCAGCTACGCAAAACAGATGGCAGCCGCCCTGACATTTTTGCTGCTTCGGCAGCGCGATGCCGTCGGACTCTGTCTGTTTGATGACAAGATGCGTGAATTGATCGAACCTTCGATGAATGCGGTCCAGTTTCCGCGTGTCATCGAGGCACTGGAACAGGCAGAACCGGGAAGAGAAACCAGTCTGGGAGCGGTATTCGAGGATATTATCCCACGTCTTAAACGACGTTCGTTAATCGTTCTGTTGAGCGATCTGTTCGATGATATCAAACCGTTGCGAGCGGCTTTGAAGCGGTTCCGACATTACCATCATGAAGTGATCGTTCTGCAGGTGATTGCCCCGGAGGAAGAAGAATTCCCTTTTAGCAGACCGACACAATTTCATGATCTGGAAAAAACCAACAATCGGCTACTGGTCGACCCCCATCGTTTACGCCGGCATTATCTGGAGCAGTATCGCGAATTCATGGCCCAAATCGATCAAATTTGCGGGAAAACAGGCGTCGATCGCGTGAAATTATTGACAAACGAACCCTTTGCAGACTCACTGGGGGAATATTTGGCGCTTCGCTCACTAGGAAACTGATCCACGAG
>JALWSL010000312.1 GCA_027080405.1 Planctomycetaceae bacterium | reverse complement strand
CTGGACGATTACTACCTTTCCCCAGCGGGAAAAAGAGAGTTGAAGAAGCTGGCGAAAAAAGCGGCTGAGAATCGAAAGAGCGTGCGCAAGGTTTCCGCTCGTTTGCCGATTGCGATCAGTTCGGCACTGGATGAATACGTTGATAACCATGATCTTGACGTTGCTACCGTGATCAAATTGGCTCTGTACAACCAATTCAAAAGAAAGCCGCCCAAAAAACTCCCCGAATCGGTTGTGGCGATGCCGGGCAATCCCAACATCGCAGAACTGGCTAGCAGAGGGGGCAAAGCCAGGGCAAAGAAGTTGCAGAAAAAGAATAAAGAATTAGGAAAGTAAATTCAGTTGCTCGGCAATATGCGGAATATCCTCAATAATGATTCTTCCCTGAGCAATTGTCGTAAAGTGATTGATATCTCCGGTAACAATTTTATCCGCATCGTGCATAATTGCGGTTGCAACTATCAATTCATCGCACCTAACTTCATTACGGCTTTTTTGCACTTTGCCTGTCGGCTTTTTTTTACGCGAAGAAGCGTTCTTCTTTCGCCGTTTTCCACGTTCAAATGCATAAGCCGCAGCTCGGGCTGCAACTTTCAGATCCGCCGCGGGAATAAAAAAGTGCTTGGAAAGATATTCGACTTGCTTTTCATGCTCTGAGGGATTTACTCCTGCCAGGTATTCAGTAACTACAATCGCAGGGAGCATGACTCTTGTCTCTTTGCTTTTAGCAAGATAACTCAAGTATCGTCTTGCTTTTCCTGCCATCCCTTTCAGCTTGGGGTTTTTATACCCCTTTATTCCCAGAATAAGAACTGAAGTATCGAGACAAATTGTAGTCATTTACACTTCAGCCTTCCCTTAATTCTCGCACGTACTCAATGGCATCAACATCGTCCCAAAGGTTACCACAAAGGTCAGCCAATCCTTGGAAGGCTTGATCAATGGGAGTGTCCTGAAACTCAGAAATAGCATTGATATTGAATTTCACAGGTCTTGGATTTCCCGATTCCCATGTTGCATCACCAGAAAGCACCACGGTTTCATAGAGACGTGTTGCAAGTTTTTTCGCCAAATCACGTCCCACCGTAGCGGTTAGATTTTCGTCGCCAAACGAAAGGATCGCAGTAGGATCTTTTGCACCACCAACTCGAATAACCTCAACACAAATCGTTGTTGTCCCATTTATGTATTCGACAACCGGCTCTGAAATTGGATGATGACTTGAGATAAAACAACCTTTAGGCACGATTCGCGGCTGTGGTTCAATTTCGAGACTGAACTTACACTTTAAGACTCGCTGAGAAACCTTGTAAAGTTCCATATGTACTTCAGATCCAACCTCCGAAAACTGACCAGTAGAAATTGCAAGAAAAGTCGTGAAAAGTGCTTTTCGGAGCTTCCTGGGAAAGGCAAACTCGAAAATGCCGCACCCTTCACGAACGGAAGTCAATGCCATAACTGGACGGCCAAGCTCAGGCAAATCCAATTCAGTAGCGGTTTTTGCAATAGCATTTTGCAAAGAGGACGAGATTGCAGCCAAGTCGAGAATCGAAATCGTACTAGGCGATACGCCCTCTCCGTCCAGCTTTACCTGAATAGTTAATTTCTGCTCTTTTTGGGGATGGATCATTTTCTCGTTCCTGACAATTTCCTAGCCTCATTCTGCCCATCGACAGGCTGAAAAGCAAATCTGTAAGGAAATATTTCAGGTTTTCATAGTGAGAAATACTTGGATTACTTATCCCATGCTCCGGGAGTGGTGTACAAGCTCAATATCAGTTGCAGAGTTCAGTGCCTCTTTCAATGAGCGGTCCGATATTTATTTTAGTGCCTGGGAGATCAGGATTGTCTCTCCAGATCGGATCGACCGCCGGATAGGTTGATTGAGCTGTTCCATTGATGGCGTATTTTTTGCCATCACACTCAACGATAATGCCATCGCCCCCAGGCAAACTGACACACCGCAAAGTTACTGACGGAACAGTGAATGGCCATTTATTGCCATATTCTTTCTCGGTAACCACTACAGACCTGTTTGGGATTGTTTTCTTGACCGGTGGAGAAGGGGCAACTTGGCGTTGCAGTGATTGCTCTGCAACTTGGTCAGGATCATCGTGGTTTGTACTTTTTTCGGTTTCAGCCGCTCGGCCACATCCAGCAAGAAAAAGAAGAAGAATCAATACACGGCTCATCGTCGCCTCTTTCTGTAAAAAAGCCCGGAGAGGTTCAAAGGTCAATGAACGAGGGGACAAGAAGCAATCGACCGAAGTCGTTATTTTTTACCCTGAACATCGACTCCCGCACCCTTACAGTGCAGGCCTCATCCGGGTGATGAATGTATTGAACATCCATCAATTTCCAGTGTCTCCCAAAAGCCCGGAGAGGTTAACAGGTCGATAAGGAAGCGGAACAAGCAATGGCGACCGAAGTCGTTATTTTTGACGCTGTTATCGACTCCCACACCCTTACAGTGCAGGCCTCATCCGGGTGATGAATGTATTGAACATCCATCAATTTCAAGTGTCTCCCAAAAGCCCGGAGAGGTTAACAGGTCAATGAACGAGGGGACAAGAAGCAATCGACCGAAGTCGTTATTTTTTACCCTTTTCATCGACTCCCGCACCCTTACAGTGCAGGCCTCATCCGGGTGACAGATGCGTTAACATCCATCAATTTCCAGTGTCTCCCCAAAGCCCGGAGAGGTTCAAAGGTCGATAAGGAAGCGGAACAAGCAATGGCGACCGAAGTCGTTATTTTTGACGCTGTTATCGACTCCCGCACCCTTACAGTGCAGGCCTCATCCGGGTGATGAATGTACTGAACATCCACCAAATGGACCGGGGGGGACTCGAACCCCCGACACCTGGATTTTCAATCCAGTGCTCTACCACCTGAGCTACCAGTCCGGTTTTTCTGTTTACATGAAAAGGAACAGGATGAGACCGCCTTGCCAACAGAAGGAGAGTTATAGAAAAAGCAGAGAGTGCTTGCAATCGTTTCTGACTACATTTTTACATAACGACTCAGGTTCAAAGGGGCGATAGATACGACGTATCCAGTTGCCAAAACCGCTTCAATCATTAAAAGTTGCATTTTTTTGCATTCCACACGTCCCCCCCATGAGCGGGCAAAAAGGGCTGTTTGGGCCGATCTTCCTTCATTTGCCGTCAGGTAACCCCGCTTCTTGCTAGAAAAATCGCCCTTTATCTCCCAACCAGGCGGTATAAAATTCCCCCGCGTTGCTTGGAAATCGTTCGCGGCTGTTTCCATATTCCGGTATTTTGGTATTAATCTGGCTGATCTCACATGAAAAAAAGGTTATCTTGTTTCTTGGGAGTCATTTTGTCAGCATAGGGGATGCAGGTCGTGTCCCGGAGTGGCTGGTTTATTCGCGTAGCCGTAACCAAACTGATTTTTTCTGGAATTTGCGAGCCGTTCGTCAACTTTTACCGCTATTAAAACAATGGAAGTTTCTGATGAATCACTTTTATAACTGCAGCAGCCGTTTGCATCCCAGTGATGCTGTTTCGTATGACCCGCAACCAGCTGAAAATGTTCGGAAGATTTCCCTGGGTGTGGCAGTCATCGTTTTGCTGACTGTTTCACTCTCGTTTTTCCCGAAGGCATTGGCCTGTCCGTTTTGCTCGGCTCCCCAGTTGACTCTGGCCGAACAGATCGCCCAAACAGATGCGGCAATCATCGGGGAGTGGGTTTCTGGTGTGAAGCCCGATTTTGACGCGGGAACAGCCGGATCGACGGTTTATCGCATCAACAAGTTGATCAATTCCCCCAAGAGTCCCAAATTGGAAGTTGGGCAGGAAATTACTGTCGAGGGATATTATCCGGGTGGGAAAGGAAAGTTTGTTCTCATTCTTGGAACTCTCGATGGTGAATTGAGTTGGATGAGCCCTCTCGACATTTCCGACCAGGGTTTTGAGTACGTCAAGAATGCTCCTTCGCCGGAAGAGGATCCTTCGAAAAGGCTTGCCTATTATGTGAACTATCTTGAATCGAATGACCCTCTGATTGCCGATGATGCGTATGCGGAGTTCGCCAATGCCCCCTATAAGACAATCGCCTCGGTGAAGAAAAAGTTTCCCCGGGAGAAATTGCGAAAGTGGGTTTTCAGTAAGGAAACCCCCGTCACCAGAATTGGGCTCTATGGTTTGATGCTTGGATTGTGTGGCAACGAGCAGGACAAGAAATTGATGGAAGCAAAGGTTACGGAGAATGATGAAGAATTCCGTTTGGGGATTGACGGCATCATGGCCGGTTATCTTATCCTGGCTGGAGATGAAGGATTGGATGTTCTCGAAAAGACAAAATTGAAGCCGTCATTGCAAACACCCAGCAAAGTGCCGTTCAGTGAGACATTCGCCGCTTTGCAAGCCGTTAAATTTATGTGGGAATACGGAGGCGGTCGGATCGCACCGGAAAGACTGCGAGCGGCCCAACGGATACTTCTGGATAATCCTTCACTGGCTGATCTGGTCATTATCGATCTGGCCCGATGGGAGGATTGGTCGATTATCGATCGTTTGAAAAAAATGTATGGGCATGCCCCTTATGATGTCCCTGCGATCAAGCGATCAATCGTTGGCTATCTGATTCAGTGCATCAAACAGAAGCCAACGGAACAGGGGAAACCTGTTCCCCTGTACGTTACCGAAGCTGAGACATTTCTCGCTGAGCTGGAAAAGAAGGATCCCAAAACAGTCAAAGTTGCGCGTCTACTGTTTCGCTAGTGTGGCAAGCAGCAGCGGGCAAGCAGCAATTGGTATGTCACATTGAGAGGCATTTTGTCGTTAGACGCTGGATCTGTTCGACCTCAATTCGAAAGCATGACAGCAGTTGTACAAGCAGCTTTCGGATTGTATCGCTTTGGAGGTCGAGCATCGAAGTTGAGCGGCAAAGTTGGCGAGCCATCGTTTGGACGATCTGCTCTGACTTAATAGAAAATGCGGATATTCCCAGTGGTTCTGAAGTGGCTCTGTTTTATGACTCCGCCCTTTGATCCACAATTAACGCTGCAAGCTACAATTAACGGATACAGCTAACAAATTGGAAACAGAAATGGATATTGCAGAAAAGCAGCAGGCTGTTCGCGACGCCGATCTGGACGGCTGGCTGCTCTACGACTTTCGCGGCATAAATCCGCTGGCTCGTTCTGTGTTGGGTTTGAAAGAGAAGCCGATTGGTTCCCGCAGATGGTTCTATTTTATTCCTGGTAGTGGCGAGGCGACCAAAATCGTTCATGCTATCGAAGCCGACGCTCTCGATTCTTTGCCCGGAAAAAAGGTGGTCTATCGCAGTTGGCGAGAATTGCATGAAGCGCTTGCATCTCTGCTGGCTGATTCCAGAACAATCGCAATGGAATACTCACCCAACGCGAATAACCCTTATGTTTCGCGTGTCGATGGAGGCACGATCGATCTGGTGCGCAACCAGCGTGTTGAAATTGTCTCCTCGGGCAACCTGATACAATATTTCGAAACGCGACTGACGGAGGGACAATGGAAGACACACCTGCGAGCCGACCGCGTCACACAGGATTCCTGTAAAATAGCCTGGGAGTTTATTGAAGAGCAGGTCTCCTCACGAGGGGAAGTTTCCGAACAGGCGGTTTGCGATCGGATTACCGACTATTTTGAATCACAGGATATGATGACCTATTCGCCTCCAATTGTGGCGCGGGCCCCCAACAACCGACTCCCCCATTACGAAACCGGGACCGCGAAAGATACCGCCATTCGCGCAGGGGATCTGGTCATGTTAGACCAATGGTGCAAAATGAAAACTCCCGGTGCCATCTACAGCGATGTTACCCGCATGGCTTTTCTGGGTGAATCCATTCCTGAAGAATACGAAAAAGTGTTTGCAGTTGTCGTACAGGCCCGTGATGCGGGCATCAATCTGGTGAAGGAACGATTTTCAAAAAATATTCCGCTGCATGGATGGGAAGTCGATCGCGTCGTACGGGATGTGATTGAATCAGCCGGTTACGGAGACGCTTTTCTGCATCGGACAGGACACAGTCTCGGTGAGGAAGTGCATGGCAATGGAGCTCATCTGGACGACTTGGAGATGCACGAGGATCGATTGATTCTCCCCCGCACCCTCTTCACGATAGAACCGGGGATCTATCTGCGGGAATTTGGTGTCCGAAGTGAAGTCGATCTGTTCATTGATGCTGCAAATGAAGTGCACGTTACCGGTGGAATCCCGCAACGGGAAATTCTCAAAATATCAGTTTCCTGAAATGCCTTGGCGTTTGGTATTGCCTGTTGAATCGCTTTACCGATTCTTGAGCACGTGTGCTTCTCCGATTCCTGATCATAAATTTTGCAAAACAGGAAGGCGGTGCCCAAACCGACACAGGTTCGAGTTGGTGGCGGCGTTGTTGCGAGCCAGTATCTCTACTTCTGTTTCTGTTCTTCGTTTTGCCCGTGCCTGGCCTGTCGTCGCGGCAATTGGGATTTACGTGAGGGGCTTTTTCGCTTTGGATGAG
>JALWSL010000311.1 GCA_027080405.1 Planctomycetaceae bacterium | reverse complement strand
CGTGGAAAATGCCCGTCTCTTTCGGAGCCATCTGGTCGACGTAAGGATCTTCGAATCCGTTGTATCCGTAGCCGGGGCGGACGTCGGCAATTCTACGAAAATCGGGCGTCACCGCCGTCTTGCCGTCCGGGCTGACGCAGTAAACAGGATGCGGAATCTTTCTGATTTCGTGCGTTCTGACATCCAGTATGACGCAGGAATAACCCTTTTCATCGCGAACGTTCCAAATGATTTTTGATTCCGATCCGGGCAGCCATTGCAACATACACCCCTGTTGCCAATTCCAGGCGGTTGTTTGCCCCAGGTGGATCCAGCGATCCCCGTCTTGCAGGTCAATCATACCGATGTAGATCACATCGTCCGGCCTGGGGGAGCGATGCTCAAATGCAACTTCCATCGAGAGAACATAACGCCCGGTCGGATCAAACTGATACTTGTCGTAATAACCGAACCAGTGATGACGCGGCCCCGAGGTAATAAAGCGGTGCGGGGGAAATTTTTTTGAACTTTCAATCGGCTGTGCAAATGAAATCCCGCAGAACAGCGCAACCAAAGCCGTGATCAATATCTTCCCCCAAAGCTGAGAACGGATTTTCATCAATACTTTCTCCAATCAGGAACCGGGAAACCAGACAGATGCCGCATGTTAAATATTCAACCACAATCAACGCGCAACCCCACTATACCCGCCCGGCGTGAAACAGGCCAGTGCGTGAATGTCTGCCGGGGAATAATCATGAACAGAACCTGTTACCCAACATCACGTTGCAGGTATCTCCTGCTGGAAGTCGGCAGCGAACAACTCCTGTTGACCTGTCAGAAGCATTTCGATATCACAACATTAAGAGAGGGCGGTTTATATGGTTCAACATCCATAAGGTTGGCAAAGAATGGCTTTTCATAGTGATGATACCGTTAATCATCGGGATGACCACGATTGCGCACTGCCCTTGTTGCGCCCGTTAAGAGTGCTGGCGTTGGGGACACAGGAACCGGACTGGGATTTCATGCAAACCCGCCTGGCAGGTCAGGAATGGGAACTGAAACAGTGCGTCTGGGCGGAGGGATTAAGAGAGGCGCTCCGGCATTTGCGAACCGAACATTGGGATTGCCTGCTGATTTCCCTACTGGAGGAAGACGACCGCTTTACCCGGAAAGAGTTGGCCTGCTTTCTGGCATCGATTCGCGAAAGCGGAATCTCAACAGCTGTTCTGGGATTAACCTGCTCGCTGGATGTCGAACTGGCTGAACTGTTCCAGGAATATCAATGCGACTTTCATGAAGTACGCTCGGGCTGGTTTTCGCCAGCGATTGGAGTCATGATCAACCGCACGATGCAGTTGCAAAGCGATACCCTGGAAAAAATGAAGTTGCGAAACAGGGAAAAACAGCGTTGTCGCAGGGAACAGGAAGAAGCAGAAGTGATCCTCGCCCAGCAGCGGGTTTTGTTGCAGGAGATTTTCAACGATCAACAGAAAGCGGATCAGCCCGAAAGCCGCGATATTCAAACGGAATCGGATGACGTTTTGGCCGACGATTCAGCGTTTGCTCCACTTGCTCCCC
>JALWSL010000310.1 GCA_027080405.1 Planctomycetaceae bacterium | reverse complement strand
CCGTTACCCGGTTCATCAAATCCTTCATCTCACCGGGCAAAATCACATCACGAATCCCGACCGAAGCAATCTTCAATCCCAGGTCTTTCGCTCGACCGAGTACGTTCTTTTCGATTTCCTTCGCCACCGCTTCCTTGTCGCTGAGAAAGCTATCGAGATCGCGTGAACCGATCACCGCTCGCAAAACGAGCTGGGTTTCCCGGTACAGCGCCTGTCGAACATTATCGGTGCGGCTGACCGCAACGCGGGCTTCTTCAATCTGATAGGTCACGACCGCGTTGAGGCGCAGTGTCACCTTATCAGCCGTGATGATATCCTGACCGCCGATATCGACCATCGATTCCCGCATATCAACTTCAACAACACGGGCATCCGACTGGCCTTTCCAGAAGGCGTACAGTCCCGGTGCAAGTGTGTCGATGTACTCCCCATCGATAAACAGCACACCCACATGATCCCGCCCGACGGTGTAAACATCGAGTACGGAACTGACCTGAGACGAAAAGACAATGTTCTTGAGGTGGTCGTGTTCAAACCGGACCGTCTTGATATCGACAATTTCCACGCGAACATCTTTCTGGCCAGTCCAGTAAGCATACAAACCGGGCGGCAAAATTTGGTTGAATCGATTTTCGATCCAGACCAACGCGCGCTGTTCATCCGACAAATCCAGAACTCTGGCGCGATCCTCAAGCAGACCTGATTTGACGATCAAATCGAGCTTCTCATGCACCAACCACGGATCGCGTTTCGAAACGATATCGACCCGCAATTTCCCCAAGGGATCAAATCGCCAATGCGTACCGGCTTCCAGAAGTCCCTGGAACTCATCTTCCTTGAACAGCAGGCCGACTTCGTAGCTGCGAATTTTGTATCGTTTCAACAGAGCCATCTTTCACCTCCCGGGGGAACCCCCGCTTCTCTTTCCTGCGTCTGGCCCGAATAAACCGGGATCAACGCAACAACTACAACTCTCGGGCACGTGAGAACGCGCCTGACAAGATCTATCGTACCAGCGCTTGCGGCGCTCGATTTCCACTTTGTTTTACTTGGCAATTACAGGTTCACAAACACCATCCGAAGGCAGACAATTTGATTGATCACACGAGTGAATCGCGGAGTCTATTTGAGGGAACGTCTTTAACGGTTTCCATTATTTTTTGTATCGAAATTTTCCTCACGATGTTCCGAAGAATGCCGTTCAGGAGAACCTCTCAACAGCCAATAACTTCTGCCGCGAAAACACGAACCCGGTATCCATACACTGCAAGGCGTCACAACGTGCTGCCTGAAAGAGCAACAGATGCCTCCTCACATCGCTTTCGCAACACTCAGAGCCACCCTTGCCTACCTCCCAGGCGGATCGACCAAACGCCTGCCTCCTTCAGGCATTTAGGGTAGTGAAGTTGGTGCAGCAGATTAACCACTGCCGCTGTGGTTTTCGCCGGATCTTCTCCAGCAGGTGGTACAGGATTCGAACCTGTGACAATCGATTTCCATCGATGCTCTAACCAACTGAGCTAACCAGTGCTGTTCGTGTTACTTCTTTAGAAACCATTCACGGAACATGCGAAGCGAAACCCTGCCGGGCCGCCAGAACGCCGATGGAAAGTAACACACAACAGCGTCAAAGACACTCCGCTTCATCCCTGGTTCACGCTGGAACAGGTCAATTTTCAAATTATCTGCAAACCAAAAAATCGACGCAGACTTTATTTGATGCCCGGTTATCTGCTACTATCTGAAAAATCTTTTTGCGAGAGTGGCGGAATTGGCAGACGCGCTGGATTTAGGATCCAGTGTCCTCAGGACGTGGGGGTTCGAGTCCCCCCTCTCGTATTCCGGTTTCGGGGGGTTCATCAGCTTGTTTTTGATCCCCGATTGCTTCGCCCGGGCAACAGCTTTGCCGCTCAAGCGTTTTCTACACGGCGAGAGGTCAGTGAAAGGGCAGTAGCCACGTTACCCTCGGCAAAATGGTGTCATGACCTGCTTACCCACGCAGAGATGCCTCCGTAAAAAACCCCGGCAAGCCAAGCTTACCGGGGTTTATTGACCGACTTCGACGATACCGAATCAGGCGACTTCCCAACCTTTTCGATACTGCTTGCTGATGTACTGATCAGCCTCACTGGTATTGGTCGCTTTCAGATTATCGGGGTCCCATTCAATTTTCTTGCCAACGCGGTAAGCCACGTTTCCAAGCAGAACTGCTTCCGTCAGGGCCCCGGAATAATCGAAGTTACATGTGGTGGGGGAGCCATCTTTGCAGGCCTTGATCCACTCGGCATGATGTCCGATGGAATTCGGAATAGTCGGCTCGGGAGGCATGTAGCTGGCGAATTTATCTTTCGGGAACAGTTTATAGCTGCCGTAGTTGGCGAACATTTTTCCTTCACTGCCGATAAACATCACACCGCTGCCCGGCACGCGCTCTCCGGCAACCTTTTTCGGTGTTTTGTTGCCATCGTACCAGGTCAGTTTGCAGGCAGGCAGGTTCCCCCGCTGAGGAAACTCATAATGCACTACCAGCCCGAGAGGACATGTTTCCGGATGAACCTTCGGCCCCTCTGCCACACAACTGGTCGGATGACGGAGCTTCAATGCCCAGAAAGGAAGATCCATATAATGGCAACCCATATCGCCCAGTGTTCCCTGACCGAAATCCCACCAACGTCGCCATTGAGCCGGATGATATCGTCCGGGTACGAATGGGCGTTTCGGTGCAGGGCCAAGCCACAGATCCCAACTCAATGTCGCAGGTGGTTCCTGGCCACCTTTGGGACGCTCTCCCCCGCCCCAACCCTTGCCGACCCAGACATGCACGTCGGTTACATCCCCAATCGCACCGGATTGAATGATCTCAACAACACGACGGTAGTTGTTCCCGGCATGAATCTGTGTTCCCATTTGAGTCGCGACACCATGTTTTTTCGCCGCCTCGGCAATCAGACGGGCTTCCCGTACCGTATGCGTGAGCGGCTTTTCGCAGTAAACATGCAGCCCCTGCCGAATGGCACGAATTGTCGCGGGGGCGTGATGATGATCCGGGGTTCCGACCACAACGGCGTCGATCTTCCCTTTTTCACTTTCCAGCATCTCGCGATAATCAGCATACGGGCGGGCGTTCGGTATCTCCTTCAACTTTCGATTGAGGTAGGTCTTATCGACATCCACCAGCGCAACGATATTTTCACCGAGGACTCCCGCAATATCCGCCGCAGCACGATTCGCCGCACCAATACAGGCAATGTTCAGTTTCTGATTGGCTGATTTCGATTCCGCGATCGCACCGCCTGTCCAAAGTCCAGCCGAGATGGCGGCTGTTCCCGCTGTCGCTGTTTTTAGAAAATCACGTCGATCAAAACCTGTCTGTTTTTTCATTCTACATAATCCTGTCGAAAGGAGATTCCCCGGTAGGACGTCTCACGAAACAACACGCTTCGAAATCGCATCCATTTGTATTTAACTGTCAGCACTCAATTAGACAAACAATACGGGGCAGAGTCAAATTCCAAACAAAATAGAGCCTCCAAAACTGTTAATTCAGGGAACCTGTGGCAACTTTAACGCCTGGTAACACTCGGCTTTACTGAAGATTTACTGAAGAGGCTGACGACGACCTTTGCGGTCCAGCCACTTGTAGGCAGACAGGGCGTTCAGCGAGAAGAACTTTCGCGTTTGATTCGGGCCAAGTTCTTTCACGTAATCCAAAACGATCTGCTGCAACGTGGCGTAACTGGCGGCCCGGTCGGAAACTGGCCAATTACTGCCATAGATCAGGCGATCATCGCCGAACGCCTTCCAGAGGACATCGAGATAAGGACGATAGAAATCGACATCGCAGGGAGGTTTTTTCCCTCCGTTCGCACGATGTGCCCCCTCGACCAGAGCAGAAACCTTGCAATAGACTTTTTCATGGCTGGCCGCCTTTTTCATCGCATCAGCCCATTCCTGCCGCGGCCCTTTTTCATCCAGCGGGATATTGCCAATGTGGTTGATCACGATACGCAATTCGGGCAATTCTGTCGAAAGTCTCGCCGCACTCTCCAACATCGCAGGCGGGCCATTGATATCCAATTCCAGATCATGTTCCGCCAACAATCGAAACGGCCTGAGATTCTTCTCCGCCAATAACTGATCAGCCGCCTGGTGGGAAACACGAATCCCCCGAAACAGACGATGGGCTGCGAAGCGTTTCAAGTCACGCTCATAGGTTTCACTTTGCGGTTGCAGGTTACCGACGATCCCGACAATAAACGGATCCTCTTTGGCCAGATCGAGAAGCCATTGATTATCTTCAACCCAACGACTCGCTTCAACAATAACCGTCCCTGTCAACGGCACCGGTTTCGGAAGCGCCCGCAAATCTTTCGGTAAAACCGTCCGGTAAAGCGGCGTGTTCTTTCTGGGCCAGGGAACTCCCTGTGGACGGGAAGGATCGTAAAAGTGCGTATGACAATCGATGACATCCAGCCCTTTCAGCTCGATCTCCTTTCCGGATGCCCGATGCGCGCCAATCATGGCCACCGGCCCTGCGAGGGCACATGCGGCTGTCTGTTCGAGGAAAGCTCTGCGTGTCGCCATTGTTTCGCCTTTCAAAAAGAAGCGCAGCCGTCGTCAGTTACCCTGTCATGATGACCCATCCCACCTACTCCGTCCAGCAGAAAGTCTCCCGCGCAAAACGCCCGGCACAAACTGCAATCGGGTTTGTCAAATGATCATAACATATCGAAAGGGGCGAGCCCGCCGCGCGTCCTATTTTTTGTTTTTGGCCAGATCACGATAGGCAATTGCCGAGCGGGCTGCGATTTCGCCGAGTAATTGCTGAATATTGAAGTTGTTTTTTTCAAACGACTGACGCAATTCGGAAAGCGTTTTCTGTCCGAATGCCTGCGCCGGCTGCTTCGTGAGATACTGGAAGAGCTGTTCCACAAAGGCTGTCTGCGTTTCAGCATTTTGCACCAGAAACTGCGTCAGCGCCCGTGCTCCGGCAAACTCCGTCTCATTTCCATCGCGATCGATATAACGACCGGATGTATTAACCGGTTTTCCGTTATCCTGCTGACGGAAGCGGCCAACAGCGTCAAAGTTTTCCAACGTGAAGCCGAGTTGGTTGATCAAACCGTGACAGGAACCACAGACAGCCCCTTTTGTCTGCAACGCGACACGCTCACGGGTTGTCAGATCCGGATTCAAATCGACTTCCAGCGGTGCTACTGCAATCGGCGGCGGTTTCAAGAATCGCCCCATCAAACTTCTTGCCAGAAAAACTCCCCGATGAATGGGCGAGCTGCCATCTTCGTACGCCATTCCCGCCATCAAAAATGGATGGGAAATCAGCCCGGCTCGATGTTTTGAATCAAACTCAACCCGCTGAAACGGAGCATCTGGCGGAAGATCGACACCGTAAAACTTCGCAAGCCGTCCATTCAGATAAATCGTGTTGGTTGAAAGCAGTTCCCGAAAATCCGATTTTTCGCTCCAGACAACGTCATCTATCAACAGATCGAGAGACGTGCGTAAATCGGAAGCAACACGCTCATCGAAATCTGGATAGAGCTCTTTCGACTTCGTCAGATCGTTAAAATGATCGTACTGCAACCATTGATGAAAAAAGGCACGCACCTTCGAACGTGTTCGATCGTTTTTTACCATCCGTTTTGCCTGTGCCCTGATTTGAGATTCGGTTTTCAGCTTTCCCTGGGCAGCCAGTTTCAACAAAGGCTTGTTCGGGATCGAATCCCACAGGCAAAGAGCCATCCATTCCGCAACCACGTATTGCTGTTGCGCTGGATCGGACGGATCCGAGATACCCGGAAAGAGAAACCGGGGCGATTTCAACACAAGAAGAATCACCCGTTTCGTGGCGATCAGTGGATCATCGACCTGTTCAAACTGGCGGTCAATTATCGCCGCTTTCAACTGCTTCGATAAAGGTCTGCGGAACGCCCGTGTTGCGAATGTTTCACAGAATTTTCGCAGCTTCTCCTCGTTCTTCTTCGCCTCCTTTTCCACATTGGGCATCGACTGTTTCAGGCTGTTGATCATTTTCTCGGCAACTTCGATCGCCGCGTAAGTTGTCGCTTCATTCCACTCCTTTGAAACGGAAACGCCCCGCTCATAGCCGACACTTTTATCGTCCGGAGGAAATGGAGTGTTGACAACCAGTACAACCGGATGAATTTCCGGAACCAGATTTCGGGAAGGAATCAACTGTTCGCTTTGATGGGGCGGTTTCCACCTCAACTGGGCTGTTACCTTTTTCTCGTTTTTCGACTTGTATATTTCGACCGAAACAGGGTAGGCGCGGCCCCCAATCAGAAAAATGCTTTGACGGTATTCATTCCGATCCCCGGATCTCACACGCGCGATGATCAAGGGATCTTTGCGCCTGTTCAAACGAACGATTCCCGCGTTGTCGGTCTTCAGAATAATTTCATAGACTCCCGTTTCCGGAGCCAACAAACTCCCTCTCCAGGTGGTTGCGAACTTTTCGAATTCGATCTTTTCATCCGGC